>JASIKV010000405.1 GCA_030049455.1 Terriglobia bacterium | reverse complement strand
GTGGGTGATCCGGTGGACGTTCGTGTGCCATCGTTGAACAAAACGTTTCCGGGTAAAGTGGCGAGATTCTCCGTCGATGTCCGCGAGGACACGCGCACCATGCACACTGAAGTCGATGTTCCCAACCCTGGCCGCGAGCTGCTTCCCGGACTTTATGCCGAAGCAACGCTGTCACTGGAGAAGGAAGTAAACGTTCTGGCGCTGCCGCTCGATGCAGTGAGCATTGCCGGGACAATGATCTCGGTTGATGTCGTTACCCAAGAGGGCGAAATAGAGCCAAAGCAAGTAACGCTTGGCCTGCGAACCCCCAATGAAATCGAAATTACCTCAGGGCTGCAGGAAGGCGAGGAAGTGGTGGTAAGCGACCGCAGCACGCTGAAAGCAGGTCAGAAGGTGCGGACGAAGATGGTCCAGGAAGTAGAGTTTCAGGGGCAGAACTAAGCGGGACAACATCTGGCGGTTAGCCGGCAAGGGTCAGAACGGTTCTCTTGCGACCGCAGTCAACCACTGGCCACTGCCCTTTGGAGAAGAAGCCATGCCGCGTTTTTCCATTCGCAACCCTTATTTCATCATCGTGCTTTGCCTGGTGGTGGTCGTCATCGGGGTCAACAGCCTGCTGCGCATGCCGATTGACCTCTTCCCGGCGATCAATATTCCGGAAGTGGTGGTCGCCACTTTTTACACCGGGATGCCGCCTGAAGATATTGAAACCGACATCACTGACCCCCTGGAGCGATTCTTCACGCTCGCCAGCGGGGTTGACCACAGCGAATCGCGATCGCTGCTGGGCGTGAGCATGATCAAGGTTTACTTCCAGCCGGGCACAAATGCGGACGCGGACGTGACGCAACTCTCGAATCTTGCCCTGGCCGACTTGAAGCGCTTGCCGCCCGGCACGCTGCCCCCTGTTGTCCTGAAATTTGACGCTTCCAGCCTTCCAGTTTGCCTGGTGACGGTCAAGGGACCGGGATTGAATGAAACGCAACTTCACGATATCGCTCAGTTTGAAATTCGTGACCAGATTGCCGTCATCAAAGGCGCGGAAATTCCGCCGCCCTTCGGAGGCAAATACCGGCAGGTGATGGTCTACGTCGATCCCTACAAGCTTCTCTCGCGGCAGATGAGCGTCATGGACGTGGTCCATTCCGTCAACAACTCGAACCTGATTCTCCCCGCCGGCGACGTCAAAATTGGTCCCTATGACTACTACGTCTACTCCAATAGTCTGGTCAATGAGCCCAAAGACCTGAATTCGGTACCCATCAAGACGGTCGGCACATCGTGGGTGACTGTGGGGGACGTAGGTGAAGCAAAGGACGCCAATCAAATCCAATACAACGAAGTGCGCGTGGACGGCCAAAAGTCCTCCTACATCCCCATCATGAAGCAAGGGGGGGACACCAATACCATTGAGGTGGTCAACAAGGTCAAGGAATTGACTCAGCATCTGTTCGACATTCCCAAGCAGATGACGGCCAGCGTGGTATTTGACCAGTCGGTGTTCGTCAAGGAAGCCATTCACACCGTCCTGCATGAAGGCCTGATGGGACTGATCCTGACCAGCATCATGATTCTGCTCTTTCTCGGGAGCTTCCGTGCGACTTCCGCCGTACTGCTCTCGATTCCCCTCTCTGCCATGACAGCTTTTGTGGTCCTCTACCTGATGGGGAGCACGAATAACACCATGATTCTGGCCGGAATGGCTCTGGCCTTCTCTCGCGTCATCGACAACTCGGTAATCTCGCTCGAAAATATCTATCGCCACCTTGAAAAGGGCGCCTCAGCCCTGCTGGCCGCGGGCGACGGCGGATCAGAAGTCAATCTTGCGATTCTGGCTGCCACCCTTGTGGATGTAGTGGATTTCTTCCCCGTAACCTTCCTGTACGGCGTCAGCAAATTCCTTTTCACCGCCCTCGCTTTAGCATTTTCGTTGTCTTTGCTGGCGTCCTACGTCGTGGCAATGACGGTTATACCCCTGTTTTGCTCGCGGTTTCTGAAGGCGGTGCCGCACGGGGAAGGTCATGGAGAGAAAAGCGGGGAAATAGTTGATGCTTTTCCTGCGGTCAGGAAGTCTCTGTGGCAAAGGTTCAACGCGGGATTTAACCGGCAATTCGGCAAGCTGCTGGATTTTTATGAGTACTGGGTCCGCCGCGCTCTGGTCCATCCCGGCCGGACCATTGCCGTCATTGCCGGGATCTTTTTCGCCAGTTTTGCCGTCACGCCGTGGCTGGGAATTGCATTCTTTCCCCGCACCGATGCCGGCCAGTTCACGTTGAATATCAAAGCGCCCACCGGAACGCGCATTGAGGACACTGACAAATATACGGCCAAGGTCGAGGGCTTGATTCGCAATGTGGTCGATGCGAAAGACATGCGCATGATCGTGTCCAACATCGGCGTGGTTGACGACTTCTCCTCGCTCTACACGACCAACGCCGGCGAGTACACCGCTACGGTGCAGGTGCAATTGACTGACGACCACAAGGCCAGCTCGTTCGAATACATGGATAGGGTGCGCGACCGCATGGCCCGCGAGCTGCCCAACATCCGCACTTTCATCCAAAGCGGCTCGATGGTGGATGCCATCCTCAACATGGGAATGCCCGCCCCCATCGATATTCAGGTAAGCAGCTCAAATCTTGCCCAGGACTACGCCATCGCCCAGGACCTTGCCAGCCGCATCCGCGAGTTGCCCGGTGTGGGTGAAGTCTACATCCCCCAGGATATGGATTACCCCGCGCTGCGAGTCGATGTGGACCGCGTCCACGCCGGGGAGCTGGGGCTGACGCAAAAGGACGTGGTGGACAACGTCATCACTGCCCTCAATTCAAACTACATGATCGCGCCTAACTACTGGGTTGACCGCAAGAGCGGAAACGACTACTACCTTACCGTCCAGTATTATGAGAACGGCCATCCGGCCATCCACTCCCTCACGGATTTGGGGCTGATCCCCCTGCGCGCCGACCCGGAAGGCGGAGGCACGATGACCTACGGCGCCGGCCTCCCCAAACCGGGCCCGACGCCGCTCGCACATCCCCGGCGGCCCGTCACCGTGCTCGACAACGTCGTAAAGCTGCACTTCGATCAAACTCCCACTGAGGTTGACCACTACCAGGTGCAGAAAGTCATCGACGTCTACGTGACTCCCGCCGGCGAGGATTTGGGACGTGTGACCCGCGAAATCAACCACATCCTCGATCAGGCACACTATCCCGAACAGATGCGCATTAGTCTGCATGGCATGGTGACCGGCATGTTCGAGTCGTTCAAGAGCTTCGGATTGGGCTTCATCATGTCGTTCATCCTCCTTTACCTGATTCTCACTGCCCAGTTCCGGTCATTCCGCGACCCCTTCCTGATCATGTTGGCCATTCCGATGGGCTTTGTAGGAGTTCTGCTCACCCTCCCGCTCACGCACACCACTTTGAACGTCATGTCGCTGATGGGCGTGCTGATGCTGATCGGCATCGCGGACTCCAACAGCATCCTGATCGTGGATTTCGCCCATAACCTGGAGAGCCAGGGCCTTTCGCCGATGGATGCAGTTATCACTGCCTGCCGGGTCCGCTTGCGGCCCATCCTGATGACTTCTCTCGCCACGATCATCGGAATGCTGCCCATGGCCCTGAAACTGGGAACAGGCGCAGAACAATATACGCCGATGGCCCGCGCGATCATTGGAGGCCTGACGTCCTCCGTCATCCTGACCATCTTTATTGTTCCTGCCGTTTATGTACTGGCGTATGGCAAAAAGCAGTTGAGTCCGCCGGAGGGACCCAAGGAGGTTGGGGAATGAAACGAATTCCACTTCAACGCAACAGTCTGTTCCTGGTCTGTTGCGCCACGTTGACCATCGCTGCCGTCATCCCTTGCCTGGGCCAAACGGCGCCGCCGGCGAAGCTCACGCTTAAGGATGCGGAGGCGCTCGCCTTGCGGAACCACCCGTTGATTCAGGCGGCCGCATTAAACGCTCAAGCCGAAGAGCAAGTGAGCCGCGAGGCAAAATCGGCCTACTACCCCACCGCCAGCGCCAACCTGACTGCGGCGGGCGGGTTGCCCTCCGACAACAGCCGGATTGAGGCCGGAAGCGTTTCGGCCGGCCGCGCCTTGAATCGTTATGCCAACGGTTTGGAAGTCGACCAACTTATTACCGACTTCGGGCGGACTTCCAATCTCATTGCGTCTTCCAGACTCAGCGCCCAGGCCGCCACCCAGAGCGCTCAGCAAACGGAGCAGGACGTGCTGCTTGCCGTCAATCGCGCCTATTACGGGGTCCTGCGCGCCCAGGCGCTGCTGCAGGTTGCCGAAGAGACGGTCAAAGCCCGGCAGGTGCTGGCGGATCAAATTACGGCGCTCGAAAAAAACCAATTGAAATCCCTCGTCGACGTGGCCTTTGCGCAAGTGGACCTGGCCAAGGCAAGGCTGCAATTGGTGCAAGCGCAAAATGGTGAGAAAGCCGCCTACGCACAACTTGCGGATGCCCTGGGGCTCGCCAGCCCGCAGCCCTTCGAGTTGGTGGATGAACCACTGCCCCCGGCGCCTCCGGCAGACCCGACGGACCTGGTGGCACAGGCTCTGGTGAACCGGCCGGATCTCGCCAGCGCGCGATTCACCTACGACTCTGCCCAAAAATTCGCGCGAGCTGAACGCGATTTGTGGATGCCCACGATTAACGCAGTCGGCGTCGCCGGCTTGTCGCCCGCCTACCAGATTCCGCTGACGGAACACTACGAGGCGGGGGGCATCAACGTGAATATTCCGATCTTCAACGGCTTCCTTTTTTCCGCCCGCCACCAGGAAGCCACCCTGCGGGCCAAGGCCGCTGACCAGGAAAGGCGCGACCTTGCCGATCGAATCGCACGCGATGTGCGCGTCTCCTGGGCCGATTCCGTGACGGCCTACCAGAATCTTGACGTGACTGCTCAATTGCTCAAGCAGGCTACGCTGGCGCTTGACCTCTCACAGGGCCGCTACAAACTCAGCCTCGCTTCAATTGTGGAATTGTCTGAGGCGCAGTTGAATCTGACCCAGGCGCAGATTGACAACACCAACGCCAAGTATGATTTCCAGATCCAGCAGGCGATCGTGACGTACCAAACAGGGCAAATGCATTGATTGGGTATCCACCTGCGCCTTAATGCGCAATCGGCCCTTCAACAGGAGGAAGCGCCGCGCTTCTTCTCCCAGCCCCTGATGACGCGAATGACGGACAATTGGTCCGAATTTGGGGTTTCACGTTTCCGGATTTGTAGCGCGGCTGTCCTCAGCCGCGAAACCGTCGCGCGTGGTCCCGCCGAGGCGGGACGCGGTACAAAATTCAAACTGGCCCACTACTAGCCCTCCTTTGAATCTCGCTCACATCCTGGTCTTCTCCCTTCCGGCTTTCGTGAATCTTCAGGC
>JASIKV010000404.1 GCA_030049455.1 Terriglobia bacterium | reverse complement strand
GTCGTGCTTCAAGTCAGCGGCGCAGTAACGCAACCCTTAAATCTAACCCTCGCGGACCTGGCTGCTATGCCGCGGACCAAGGTCACGGCCAGCGCGCATAACACGTCCGGAACCTTCGAGGGCGTGACCCTGACCGAAATTTTGCAGAAAGCCGGCGCGACGCTGGGGGCGCAGTTGCGCGGAAAAGCCATGGCCACCTACGTTCTGGTCACCGCCAAGGATGGCTACCGCGTGATTTTTGCGCTGCCCGAGCTCGACCCTGATTTTACCGATGCCTCGCAGCGCATCATTTTGGCGGACACCGTTGACGGCAAGCCCCTTCCGGAAAACCAGGGACCCTTGCGCATTGTGGTTCCTCACGAAAAAAAGCCGGCGCGATGGATTCGCATGGTGCAAAGCATTGAAGTGGTGAAGGTTCCGTAAGAAATGGGTGGAAAGGTTAGAAGCTTTGCAAAGTGTCTGGGTGCTGCAACACACTCCCAGCGAGGATCTGGGAACCATTGAACACGCGCTGCGAGGCCACGGAATTGGATTTGAGTACATCGAAACCTATGCGGGCAAAATCGTTCCGCATGAAATGGCGGGCAAGGCGGGCCTGATTATCATGGGCGGGCCGATGGGGGTGTACGAAGAAGCTCAATTCCCCTTTCTGCGCGACGAAATGCAGTTGATCGAATCAGCGCTTTCCGCAGATTTTCCGGTATTGGGAGTTTGCCTGGGAAGTCAGTTGCTGGCCGCGGCGCTGGGCGCAGAAGTAAGAAAAGGTAAGAAGAAAGAGCTCGGCTGGCACGCGGTCATGCTCACGGACAGCGCTGCGCGCGATCCGCTCTTTGCCGGCTTGGGACGTGAGATTTGGCCATTTCACTGGCACGGCGATGTATTTTCGCTTCCACACCAGGCCGTTAGTCTGGCGTCGTCCGAGTGGACGCCCTGCCAGGCGTTCCGTTTCGGAAGGAATGCTTACGGAATTCTGTTTCACCTGGAAGTTACGCAGGAGCAGATATCAAAGATGCTCGCGGTCTTTGCAGACGAGCTTCGCGAGGCAGGTGGTAACGAGGCGATGATTGCCGCGGAAATTCCCCGCCGCTTACCAGCCCTAAAGGAAATTTCCGGCAAGGTATTCGGCCGATGGGCATTGAAACTCACCTCGACGGGTGACGAAGGGAAGACAGTACGCACTTCAGCAGATTAATATTGCAGGTTTTAATATCAACCGGTTTGATTGCTTATCTGATGGAGATACGAAGTATTCCGGCATTTTCAAATTAAGACTTTAAGGAGGAATTTATGGCGACCACGACTGCTGCCTTAGACTCAAAAGTCGCCGTCCGGGCGACGAAGCTTTTGATTAACAACCAATGGGTGGACAGTGTTTCGGGCAAAACTTTTCCCACCGTCAATCCCGCAACCGGCGACGAAATCGTTCGCGTAGCAGAAGCCGATTCCGCCGACGTCGACAAAGCGGTCCACGCCGCGCGGGCGGCGTTCGAAAAGGGACCTTGGCGCAAAATGGCGGCCGCGGAGCGCGGCAATTTGCTTCACAAGCTCGCCGATCTGATCGAAAAACATGCCGATGAGCTGGCGCGCCTGGAGTCACTCGACAACGGTAAGCCCTATCACGTGGCCAAGGCGGCCGACCTGCCGCTGACCATCGCCTGCTACCGCTACTACGCCGGCTGGGCGGACAAGATTCAGGGCAAAACCATTCCCATCCAGGGGGACTACTTCTGTTACACGCGGCATGAGCCCGTGGGCGTGGTGGGGCAAATCATTCCCTGGAATTTCCCGCTGCTGATGCAGGCCTGGAAACTGGGCCCGGCGCTCGCCGCGGGCAATACGGTGGTGCTGAAGCCCGCCGAGCAGACACCTCTTACTGCTCTGCGCGTGGGTGAGTTGCTGCTGGAAGCCGGATTCCCTGCCGGCGTGGTGAACATCCTGCCGGGTTACGGCCCCACCGCCGGCGCCGCCATCGCCTGGCACCACGGTATCGACAAAGTGGCCTTCACCGGCTCGACGGAAGTCGGCCACCTGATTATGGAAGCGGCGGCGAAATCCAACCTGAAGCGCGTGACACTGGAACTGGGCGGCAAGAGCCCCAACATCGTCTTTGCCGATGCCGACCTGGACGCCGCCATTGAGGGCGCCCACTTCGCGTTGTTCTTCAACCAGGGCCAGTGCTGCTGCGCCGGGTCGCGCCTGTTCGTGGAAGCAAAGGCGTACGACGAATTCGTTGAGAAGAGCGTGGCGCGCGCCAAGCAGCGCAAGGTGGGAGATCCGTTCGATGCCGCCAGCGAGCAAGGGCCGCAGGTGGACGACGTGCAATTCGAGAAGGTCATGAGCTATATCGAAGCCGGTAAGAAGGATGGAGCCTCTCTGCTCGCCGGCGGCAATCGCGTGGGCAACAAGGGGTTCTTTATTGAGCCCACGGTGTTCGCCGACGTGAAAGACGGCATGAAGATCGCCCAGGAAGAAATCTTCGGGCCCGTGATGAGCATCCTGAAGTTCAAGGACATCGAGGAAGTTGTGGAGCGCTCCAATCGCACCGATTATGGATTGGCTGCCGCCGTCTGGACTCGCGACATTGGCAAAGCCTATTCCGTCGCCAACAGCGTGCGCGCCGGGACGGTATGGGTGAACTGCTACGACGTGTTTGACGCCGCGGCGCCCTTTGGCGGCTTCAAGCAATCGGGTATCGGACGCGAGCTCGGCGAATACGGCCTCCAGCAATACACGGAGGTCAAGACCGTGACCGTGAAGCTGCCCAATTAGCGTTTTGAATCTTGAATTTTGAATCGGAGTTTCGGGGCCATTCGCGTATGAGCGGCTGGCCCCGAATTATTTTGTGAGGGTATCGCGCAGAGCGGGATTCGGGAAAGCTGCGATTACTCCGGCTTCTTGGGCGCAAAACTGGCCAGCCGCTGCCGCAGCGCGGCGAGCGCCTCGGGAGCGCGCTTGGCCATCCACTGCTCGTATTTTCCGACCAGCGTCTCCAGATGCTGCCAGATCATGGGGTTCTTCTGCTTCTCGCGGTAGACGGAGACAAAACCCTTCACCTTCTCCCAGACCAGCCAGAATTCATTGTTGTTCTCAAAAAACAGTTCCTCTTTGATCAATCCATGGTTCACCAGCGAAGCGGCCATGTTCCAATAACTGATCGTCATGCGGAACAAAGCGTTTTTCTCCGAGCCGGGCGGAGCCTGAGCAAGAAATTCGTCAAAGGACTTCGGATAAAACTCGCGGATGAACCATTCG
>JASIKV010000403.1 GCA_030049455.1 Terriglobia bacterium | reverse complement strand
CCCGAAATCGATTCGTATTCGCTTTTTGGAGTTCAGGCGTGGCTCGACATCCAGGAGATGGGCGGCGCGGTGCTGGCCGTCACCCGGCGCGATGAGGCCAAAGCCCGCCAATTCTGCCGCATGGTTGCGAAGCTTTTCTGGGACCTGCGCAAGGATTTTGAGGTCAACTTTCCGCCGCCGGAAGCCGCCATCAAAGAGGCATTGGAAACCCCCGGTCAGCCGGTGGTGGTTTCGGAATCCTCCGACAGCCCTACGGCCGGCTCACCGGGCGACAGCTCCGAAATGCTGCGCGCGCTGCTTGAGACTGCTCCGGGCGTGCCCGCGACACTCTGGTTGCGGGATGAAGCGGCGGTGGAACGCGTTGAGGCGTGCCAAACCGGTGCAAGGCTTCGCCTGTCTCTGGGCGGCGCGTACGACAAGATCAATCGCCGGCCGCTCACCGTGGAGGCGGAGGTGCTCCGCATGTCCGACGGCGACTTTGTGATGACAGGCTCGCAGTATACGGGAATGAAAACCTCCATGGGGCGGGCCGCCGTTCTGCAGGTCGGCGCCGTCACCGTGCTCGTCTCGAAACTCCCTGCCATCAACATCGATCCGCAACTCTTCCGCAGTCAGGTCATCGAACCGAAGGAAAAGAAAATCGTGGTGGTGAAATCGGCCACGGCCTTCCGCAATGAGTACAAACCCTTCGCGGCAAAAATCCTGATGGTGGATACGCCCGGCGTCAGCTCCCCGAATATCCGGTCGATTCCCTTTCGCCACGTCTCGCGGCCGGTTTATCCCCTGGATGAGATTGAGTTCAATCCTTGAGATTAGGGTGCCTTCATTGAACGAAGGGATTCCGGGTTTCCAGCAATCCGAATCTCTGGCCGGCCTGAAGGTCCTCGGTATAGAGAACGCTACACTGACCCTCAAGTGCTGCGGCAACGATAAGCGAATCGTACCAGGAAAGACGGAAACGGTCGCTCAAGCGGAGCGCCTCGCCAAAGAGCGTTTGTGACGGCAAGATGGCCATCAAAGGACGGAAAACTGTGGCAAGGTAGTTTTCTGCATCGGCGCGGGTCATCGGCTTTGCCATGCGCCGGAGCGCGACATTGAAGAACTCCTGGACCACCTGGTAGCTAACGATGCCTTTGCGCGTCTCGAGCGCGCGGCGAATCAATTCCGCAGCCCGGTGTGCTTTGGCCGGTGAGGCGGAATCGAACGAATAAACGAAAAGATTCGTGTCGAGGAAAAACCTACCGTTCATTCATCTCATCCCGGCTGAAGCGGCGGCCCGCCCTCACATATTGCAATCGCTTCATCAGGGCGTCATACTCCCGGCCGCTCCCGCCCCGCACAGTGTATTCGATCAACCACCTGCGAAAGGCGTCATTCAACGATTCGCGATGCGAACGGGCAGTAAGCCGCGCCTGTTCGATCAGGTCTTCGTCGGCGCTGAAAGTGATGTTTCTCATACGGATTCAGTGTACACGGAAACCGTGTGATTTACAAGAACAACCTTTCAAGCAAGAGCCGTGCTCCTACGCAGAGGAAGCGGTGCCCTGCCGGCTCCTGAAAAGTTAATGGTCCGTGCACTGAGGAAACTCGGCAACGTAGGTGTTGCCCTGGTATTCGAGGTCCTGGTGGATGCCGATTTCGGAGGAGTAGTACCCGTCCACGGTCATTTGCTTGAGAGTGATGAAGAAATGTTCCAGGTCTGACTGCGCATTGGCCTCGCCAGCGGCAGCGCGAGTCAGCACTTCGGCCACGGACGATTTGGCCGTTTCATCCTTTAGGAGCTGCACGCCATTTCGCCATGCGGTTTTCCCGCTATCACTTCCTGTCGCAACCATGTGATCCGCAAACCAGCTCACCCGCGCAGCGTGGGCGCCGCCGGAATGACTGTCCGCGGGAATAATCATCTCCATGAACTGGTCGAGAAGATCGTTTTCCCCGGGGGTGAAGAATTTCAGTTGATAGTCGCCCGCCGCCCACGCTGCGCGGTCTTCCGACTGCGGCGCGCAATGCGCGTAGATTGCTTCCATGCGCGGCGTCAGCGCGCTCAAGGCGACGATTTTGATGGCAGTCCGGCGATTCACGTTCTGGCTCCTCACTCTTTCCTCTAAATCTCCCCGAGTCTTCTCTGCTCGATAATGTGCTCCGCCGCGCGCATGGAAAGCGCCATGATGGTGAGCGTGGGATTCTTCTCGCTCGATGTCGTAAAGCAGCTTCCATCGGTCACGAAAAGGTTTTTTACGTCATGGGATTGGCAATAACCGTTCAGCGCCGAGTTCTTCGGGTCCTTCCCCATTCGCACCGTGCCGACCTCATGACTGGCAAACCCGGCCGGCGTCGTATTGTCATCCAGGAAAACATCTGCGGACAGCGCCTCGCTGATTTGCCGAATACCTGTCTTCATGGCTTGCCAAACGCGCTGGTCGTTGTCGACGTACTGGAAGCGAATCACGGGAATCGGAATGCCATGCATATCCACCTGGTTCTTGTCCACGGAGACGTAATTCTCCTTGGCAGCGAACGATTTTCCAAATGTCCCCAGGAACGCGTAGCCGGGCTGCATCTCGCGCACGCGGCGCTTGTACTCCGCGCCATA
>JASIKV010000402.1 GCA_030049455.1 Terriglobia bacterium | reverse complement strand
ACCTCGGCGAGAAAGCCGAAGGTTCGCGCAGGGGCGATTTCGCTGCCGTAGGATTCGTTTGAGGGATTGAAGTCCAGTGATTCCGCCCCAATGACGGGGTGCGGAAAGAGAATGGAATAACTGACGGAGAAGGTATCCGAGGGGTAGATGGCAATCTGCTTGCCGTTTTCTTCCAGCTTAACCGGCTTCAGGACTTTGGCGTAGGCGCGGCGCGCGCGTTGCGGCCGCAATCCCGCCCGTCGGATCAGATTCACGAAAGGCAGGGCGCTGCCATCAACGATGGGCAGCTCCAGGTTATCGACTTCCACGATGGCATTGTCCACGCCCAAACCGGCAAGCGCGGAAAGCAGGTGCTCCGTAGTCGAAATCAGCACGCCCTTCTTCATCAGGCTCGTTGCGTAGCTCACGCGGGCGACGTGGCGCGAGTGCGCTTCGATGGTGAAGCCGTCAAGGTCGGTGCGTTTGAAGAGGATCCCGGTGTGAACAGGAGCAGGGCAAAGCCGCAGGTTGACCGTAACTCCGGTGTGCAGGCCGATGCCCGAAAGTGAAACCTCAGAAGCCAGAGTATGTTGTTGACCCAAAGTCCCTCCCCGACGCAAGCCATCATATATGCACCTTGTCTTCCATGTCCATGTTAAATAGTACGTCCCATGCTATCTATAAGTTACATGTGATATGTAAAATTTGGCTGTAAGCCAGGTGTGGCAATCACACAACAGTCCGAATGATGATTAGTGTCTTCTAAGCATCATGCCAAGTACTCTCAATGTATGAGACTTCCAGGCAGAATCGCCACCGGGGGGATGTCCGCATGGGTTACAATGTCCGGGCTTGGTTCCCAAATGCTGACGGTTTGACCTCAACCCAGCAAGCCGCGAGTCGAAGGAGGCTGGATTGGCCGAGGGCGCTCCCCAGTTTTTTCTCATCGATGCGATGTCGCTAGTGTTTCGGGCCTTCTTTGCGCCCATGCAAATGGCATTGGTTTCGCCCAGCGGGATGCCGACGAAGGCGATCTACATTTTCGTCCGCACTCTGCGCAAGTTGCTGAAGGATCACCGGCCTGACCACGTGGCGGTGGCCTTTGATTTGGCGGCGCCGACATTCCGCGACAAGCTGTTTGAGGAGTACAAGGCCAACCGGCCGCCCTTCCCCGAGGACCTGGGCGTGCAACTGCCCTACGTGCGCCGGTTCTGCCGCGCCATGGGATTGCCTCTGACAGAGCTTGAGGGATTCGAGGCAGACGACGTCATCGGCACGCTGGCGAAGACGGGGGCACGAAGAGGCGCAGAAGTGTTTATCGTCTCGGGCGATGAGGACCTGTTCCAGTTGGTCAATGATCGCGTGCGAGTGCTGAAGCCGGCGCGAGGGGCGAGCGACGGCGAGACGGTTTGCGACGCGGCCAAGGTGAAGGAGATCATCGGGGTCGAGCCCGCCCAGGTGGTGGACTGGCTGGCGCTCACCGGCGACCCGAGCGACAACATTCCCGGCGCGCGCCCGCTTCCCGGCCAGGAGCCGAAGCTTGCGGAAGGCGAGAAGAAGCGCAGTTACATTGGTCCCAAAGGTGCGACAGAGCTGATGCAGCAGTTCGGCACCCTGGAGAAAGCGCTCGCCGGGTTTGAGCAGGTCAAGAGGCAGAGTTATCGCGACGCGCTGCGCGACTTCCGCAAGGAGGCGCTGCTGAGCCGCGAGCTGGCCACGATTCGCACGGACGTGCCGCTGGAGACTCCGTTTGAAAAGCTGAAAATCCAGCCGGTAGACATTTCTGAGATCACGGCGCTTTGCCGCGAGTTGGGTTTCACTTCGCTCCTGCGCGAGTTTCTGGAGGAGGCGCCAGCGCCGGCGCAAGCCGAGACCGAATCGGAGGAGCTGACGTCGGCGCAAGCCGCTGGGCGATGGTTGAAATCACTGGACTCCGCCGCGCCGCTCGCACTGGCCGCAAGCGTTGAAGGCGATGAAGGCTTTGCCGGGCGGCTGAGCGCTATTGGGCTGTTCGACGGAAGCAGGCTGGCGACGATCGGGCCGGGAGGCCTTGCGGGTCTGCTTCCCGCGCTTGAGCCGGCGCTGGGCGCTTCCTCGGTCCGCAAGTGCGTCCACAATTCCAAGCAGCTGGATCTGCATTTGGCGAAGCAGGGAATTGCTCTGGCGGGAGTCGCCGACGATACGATGCTCTACTCGTATCTGCTCGAGCCGCTGGCTTCCAGTCATGCGCTCGCCGATGTGGTCTTGCGCCGCCAGGGTCGCAAGATTTCGCCCTCGGTTGCCGAAGCCGCGCAGCGCACACGCGAACTGGCCGACGCGCTGCGGCCGGAGATCGCGCGAGAGGAGTTGCAGAAGCTTTACGATGAGATTGAGCTGCCGCTGGCCGCCGTCCTGGCGAAGGTGGAAGCCGCGGGCGTGCGCATGGACACGGCCATTCTATCGAAAATGTCGGGTGAATTTGACCGTGAGCTGACCACGCTGACACAGGAGATCTATCGGCTGGCCGGCGGAGCGTTTGACATTGACTCGCCCAGGCAGCTTGGCGACGTGCTGTTTGAAAAGCTCAAGCTTCCGGGCGGCAAGCGGCTGAGGAAGAGCGGGCAGTACTCCACGGACGCCGCTGTGCTGGAGGCGCTGGCCGAAAAACACGAACTGCCGCGGCGGATTCTCGATTACCGCACGCGCGCCAAGCTGAAGTCCACTTACATTGATGCGCTGCCGAAGTTCGTGAACCCGCAGACGGGCCGCGTGCATACTTCGTTCAATCAAGCGGGGGCGCGCACCGGGCGGCTTTCTTCATCCAACCCAAATCTTCAAAACATTCCCATAGACGACGAGTTCGGCGTGCGGATTCGCTCGGCGTTTGTCGCGGATTCCGGGTGCGAGTTGATTTCCGCGGATTATTCGCAGATTGAGCTGCGAGTGCTGGCGCACCTTTCCGGCGACCCGCTGCTGATCGAAGCTTTTTCGCGCGATGAGGACATCCACTCGCGCACCGCGCAGGAGATCTTCGGCGTTCCGCCCGGTCTTCAGACTCATGAGCACCGGCGCATGGCGAAGGCGATCAACTACGGGGTGATTTACGGTCTCAGCGCATTCGGGCTGGCTGCGCGCACGGGCTCAAGCCGCACCGAGGCGCAGGCGTACATCGACACCTACTTCGCGCGCTACGGCAAGGTGAAGGACTACCTGGAGGGAATCGTGGAGCAGGCACGCTCCACGGGCCGCGTGCGGACCGCCTTCGGCCGCCTGCGCCCCATTCCCGAGATCAAGAGCGCGGATATTCAGGCTCGCAATCGCGCCGAACGCGAGGCCATGAACACGCCCCTGCAGGGCACCGCCGCGGATTTAATGAAGCTGGCCATGGTGAAAACGCAGGCGAGGCTGAAGCGCGAAAACCTGCGCACGCGCATGATCCTTACCGTCCACGACGAGCTGGTTTTTGAATCGCCGGAGGCGGAATTGGACGGTGCGCAGGAGCTTGTCCGCGCAGAGATGGAAGGCGTCTACCCCATGCGCGTGCCGCTGAAGGTGGATTTGGGCGTGGGGAAGAATTGGAAGGAAGCGAAGTAGCAGGTTTGAATCTGGCGCTCCATCGGGCTCAGGCCAGCCGGGACCGGCACAACTCGAATCCCATCAAAAATAGTTCAGCGGGCAGAAAGCAGCGCGCAAGTCTGTTGGGTGATCCCCCGGCTTTGCCGGGGAGGCAGTTAGAGTTTTATCGCTGAGGGAAATAGGAATTCGCCGCCTTTCATCGAATCTAAAACCCCCCCCACCCCAACTCCCCTCTTCCCTCTCCCCTGGGGAGAGGGAAGAGGGGAGAAGTGGTGATCGGGTGAG
>JASIKV010000401.1 GCA_030049455.1 Terriglobia bacterium | reverse complement strand
GCGGGCTTCGCGCCCGATTCAATGGCGGTTCGCAAATCCGCTACCAGGCTGAGGAGCTTATCCACGCGCGGGTCGAGATAAGCGGTGAGCTCCGCCGGCACGGGGCCGTAGCCGCGCAGCGTTTCCCCGTGCGTTTCGTGCAGAGTCACCCACATGCGCGAATGGTGAGCTGCGAGCAGGCGCGTTACCTCATTCTGACGCCGCGGCAGGCCGAGGTCCTGGCGAATGTGGTCGATCCCCTGAAGGATTTCCGCGACAAGAGCCCGAATGGTTTTTCGGCTTTCCTCGGGCAAAACCGGAAGATAGGCGTAGAGAATCCCCGCGTAACCGTCCAGGTAACGCACCAGTTCCTGGCAGTCCTCCTCCACGGTCAGGAGGCGCGCAACGAGTGCGATGGAATGCGCGGCGGAAAGCGCGATGGCCGGCGCGGGCACGGCTTTTTGATTCTCGTCCACGCGTTTCCCCCTAGCCCTTCGCCTGGGATTAAAGAACCTCAGACCCGGAAATCCCGCTTCGAATCGAAATCCTGGCGGAAATCCCTATTCAAAGTGACGCCATCAACCCTGTGTTCATGTCATCCTCACACAATGCGAGCCCAGCAGGAGAAAAACAAAAAACTCCCGCCATGACTCATCGTCATAGCAGGAGTTATCAGTCCCAAATGAGGACGGTTGAAGGTGAACTCCATCGCCTTGAATAACATCATTATACCACGTCTGTGCCCAATGTCGATTTCAGCGAAGTGCCGGTTCAGCGAGGTGGCTGAATTCCACGAAACATGATAAACAATGCGCGGAACTTGTGGCCTAAGCGGCAGAATGAAAGACGGTGACAAAACCACTAGAATCCGGAAGATTGATCGTCCTCTCTGTTGACGGCCTGCGGCCCGACATTTATCGCGCGCCGGAGAGGCACAAACTTTTTCCCAACCTGAATGCGCTTGAAAACGCAGGCGCAAGCGCGGAGTCGCTCGAGACCGTTTATCCTTCCACCACTTATCCCGCGCACGCGACGATTATGACGGGAGTCGCACCGCGCAGGCATGGAATTTACAGCCATCTTGCCTCGCTCGACCCCACGGAAAAGGCGCGGCCGTGGTGCTGGTTCGCGGCGGCGTTGCGCGCTCCGGCATTGTGGGACGTGGCGCGCGCCAGCCGGCGGCGCACCGCCGCCCTCAGTTGGCCGGTGAGCGCCGGAGCCGGCATCGACCTCAACATTCCGGAAATCTGGAACCCCGCCGCGCCCGACCCCCACAAGGATTTTGAGACGCCCGCGCAGCACTCGACGCCTGGATTGTTCGGCGAAGTCACGAAACTGCTCGCGCCCCTGCTGGGCACGGCCGATCCCGACCAGTTGCGCGGCGAAGCAGCGTTGTACCTGTGGAATCACCATCGCCCGGACCTTCTGCTGGTGCACTTCGTGTGGTACGACGCCAAGGCGCACACCTTCGGCCCGGCCTCCGAGCAGGCGCTCATGGCGCTTGAATCGGCCGACCGGGCAATTGGAAAAATCCGCGACGCGATTTCTTCAGACCCAGCGACCACGCTTGTCGTGCTTTCCGATCACGGCTTCGTACAGGTGGAAAAGGAAGCTGCTCCTCTGGTGCTTTTCGCCAGACACGGACTGTTCGCGCGCGGGGCAGATGGCTCGCTGGCGCTGCGGCGGCTGGGAGCGGTGAACGCCGGAGGTTCGATGGCGGTCTACTGGCTCGAAACGCCTTCCGCCGACGACCGGCGGCGACTGGAAGCCGCCGTGAATGAGTTGCAAGGTACAGGAGCCGTGAAGGAGGTCCTCGACCGCGCCCGGCTTGAAGCGCTCGAAGCCGATCCCGATGCTGAATTGATGCTCGAAGCCGCGCCGGGCTTCAGTTTTTCAGACCGCCTGGATGGACCGGTCATCGGCGAGTCTCCCAAAGACCGTGGAACCCACGGATACCTGCCCTCGCACCCCGGCATGGAAGCCACATTTATTGCAGCCGGTCCCGAAGTTGCCGCCGGAAAAAACCTTGGCCGCAGTTCGCTGAAGCAAATCGCGCCCACCCTCGCGCAAATCATGGGACTGCCCGGCGATATACTGGCAACGGAGGAGAAGCCGCTCGATCTGAAGTGGTAAGGGTGAAGGCTGAAGGGTGAAGGCTGAATTCTGGTATCGCTTTAGCCTTCACACTTCAACCTTCGTACTTCAGCCTTCGCTTTTCCCGCCCATTCTTAACGAGCTAAAATAAGAGTTATGGGACAGGCACAGCGGCCACTCGCGCAAGAGGTCGAGGGTTTCCTCGCGAATCGTCCGCGCGCCGTGCGCTGGCTGGAATGGGCGGCGGGCCGGCGGTATCGCGTGGCGGCTTTTCCCGACCGCGCCCGGCCAGTGGTGGTGATTGCTTCTCGTGATCGCACCCCCGCGCGCGCTGACCAAGTTGCGCACACGATTGAACACGATTGGTCGGAAGCGCCTCCGCAGTGCCACGACGCTTACGAAGAAATTCTCGAAAAAGCTCCGGGGCTGATCGTCGTGCAGCTGCGCCGCAAGAACGTGTGCGGTTGTCTTGGCCACCGGCACGTGATCGTGAAGGAACTTCCCTTCTCCGAGCCTCATGAGGCTTTCGGTGGCGCCGCCGTGGGCGAAATGGACATCGCCTACGAACGCGTCGTAAGCTGGCTGGCCCAGCCTCTCATGGATACGGCGCTCGACACCCAGTTCATCGCCGGCAGCCGCCGCAAGGAATTCCTCGACCAGCAATTGCGCTTCCGCCTGCTCAGCATCCTGCTGCACGAAACCCACCACATGGTCGCGCCCCAGGCTCCCGAAGACGTGGTGCGCGAACGCAGCCTGACGTTCTACCGCGAGGCCCTCGCCAATTACGTTGAAACCGCCCGCGCCACCATGTCGTTTACCATCGACCGGTCGTTTTCGAGATTGGGCAAGGAGTAGCAGGCCCAATGGAACCCGGCCGCGTGGTAGTCTAGTAGTGCTAATGTTGCCTGAAC
>JASIKV010000400.1 GCA_030049455.1 Terriglobia bacterium | reverse complement strand
GCATCGCTATCATGGAATTATTCATGGCAACGCGAAAGGATCACAGCGTCGACTATGTCGTCCTGGGCGGAGGAATCGCCGGGATGCGCGCTGCCATCGACCTTGCGCAGGGCGGCAAAGTGCTGGTGCTCACCAAGGACGACCTGTATGAATCCAACACCGAATACGCGCAGGGAGGAATTGCCGCGGCGCTGAGCGAGGATGATGAAGTCACTCTGCACCGCCACGACACCCTCATCGCCGGTGACGGACTTTGCCGCGAAGATGCCGTCAGCATTCTGGTGGAAGAAGGTCCGCAACAGATTCAGCAACTCATGGACTGGGGAATGCGCTTTGACCGCAATGGCACCAAGCTGGCCCTCACGCGCGAAGGCGCCCACAGCCGCTCGCGGGTCCTTCATGCGCAGGGCGATTCCACCGGCAGTGAAATTCTGCGCACCCTGATGGCCAGGTCGCGAACCATTCCCTCCATTCAATTGCGCCCTCACAGTTTTGCAACGGAGTTGGCGCTGGAAGAAGGCAGGATTTGCGGAGTGAATTATCTGGAGGCAGCGGGCTCGCCGCCGCGGACCGTTCACGCTCAGGCAGTTCTGCTGGCCACGGGCGGGCTGGGCCACGTTTACAAGGAGACCACGAACCCCTCCGTGGCCTGCGGCGATGGAATGGCCATGGCCTATCGCGCAGGGGCGCTCCTGAGCGACATGGAATTCGTGCAGTTTCATCCCACCGCATTGTTTGTAAAGGGCGCGCCCCGGTTCCTGCTTTCTGAAGCTCTGCGCGGTGAGGGAGCTTACCTGCGCAATCTGATGCTCGACCGCTTCATGCCGCACTATCATGAGGCCGCGGAGCTTGCGCCGCGTGATGTGGTGGCGCGCGCCATCACACTCGAAATGCAGAAAACGCGCGCACAGTTTGTCTACCTTGACCTGACGGCCCTCGATCCTGACTACGTGCAGAAACGCTTTCCACGAATCTTTGCCACCTGCATGAAGCACAATATCGACATCACGGCCGACCTTGTCCCCATCCGCCCCGCCGCCCACTACGCCATGGGCGGGGTCGCAACCGATCTGCACGGCGCCACGTCCCTTCCCGGACTTTTCGCTGCGGGAGAGGTGGCGGCCACGGGCGTGCACGGCGCAAATCGGCTGGCCAGCAATTCCCTGCTGGAAGGGTTGGTGTTCGGCGCGCGCGCGGCTGCGGCCGTGCTGAACAAACAATCGGCCGCACCCTTTCCTTCGCCGCCCCCGAAGCCAGAGGCCGCAGGGGGAAATCACACGCCGGCAGCCATGGAGGCGGAAAAGGCTGTGGAAGCGGCACGGGAAGTTCTGTGGGACAAGGTTGCGATTATTCGTGACGGAAAACAGCTCTCGGAAGCCGTGGCGCGTCTGGGTGAACTCAGCCTGCCGGAACCGATTCCCAATCTCCGCTCCGCGCACGAAGCCGGAAACATAGTGACGGTGGCCCGGCTGATTGCGCAATGCGCGCTGGCGCGCCAGGAGAGCCGCGGCGCGCACTACCGCTCGGACTTTCCGCTCAAAAGTAATTGCAAGCCGGCGCGACACTCCTACATCTCGAAGGATTCCGCCCCCTTTTTCGCTTAAGTGCTTCGGGGCGGGAGTCTGCGCCAGCCGCGATTTGCGTGGAAGGAAAAGCTATCGTCCGTGCGGCGCAATGTCGAGGTCCGCAAGCGTAGCCAGCACGACGTTGCCGGTGATGGTCAGGCTTTCCGGGCTGCAATGCGACAACGTGTCCTTGGCAGTGTGCCAATAGCCGTCGTTGGGGTCAAAACAGATGATGTCTACGGAAGGCACTCCGGCATTTACAAAAGGAATGTGGTCATCCACGACGCCCGCAGCCTCATCGGGAAAATAATTTTTATACCCGATGCGGTGAGCAGCGTTGAAAACTGCGTCCACCAGCCATTGCGTGGAATTTGTGTCGCGTTTGACGAGCAGGTGTGAATCCCCGATCATATCGACCAGAATCATGGCGTCGATGCGTCCCAGCATGCCGTCTGAGGTTAGTTTCTCAACCATGTGCCGGCTGCCGTAAGTGTTGTCGTCACCCTCCCACTCCGTGCGGACGGCCTCTTCGCCGTCGAAAAACACCAGCCAGTAGGTCAGGGCGTGCTTGCGGCCCTTCAGCTCGCGCGCCAGCTCAAGAAGAAGCGCAGCGCTGGATCCGCCATCGTTCGCGCCCACGAAGCGGAAATCCGAGAAGCGTTTGGTGTCGTAGTGGCCGGTCACCATGACAATCTTTGATTGCGTTCCGGGGAATTTGGCGAGGATGTTGGTCATGGGAAGATCACCGGCCGGAGTGGAGGCGGTGAAAGCATCTTCCTCAACCTGCGCGCCGGTTTCCTTCAACTGCGCTTCAATCCATCTTCGCTCCTCGGCGAGCGCAGGGGACCCCGCAGGCCGCGGGCCGTAGTCCACGATGTGCTTCAAATCCGCAAAGGCCCGCTCACCGTTAAAGGAATCGGCGCCGCCCTGCGCATTCAGCCGCTGTGGAGCGGCAGCGGAGATCAGGAGGCAAAATGCCGCAAGCGACATCCAGATTGTGCGGCGCTCAGGCTTCGGCATTTTTCTTCTTCCGATTCTTTTTCCAGTAAACCAGCCAGGAAAGTCCGATGCTGAGGAAGTAGAGACCCACAAGGGGAATCCAAACAACAAAAATGCTCGCCATGTCATTGGAGGGGATAATCGCGGCCGCCACCACCGCCGTCAACAGCACGGCAATTCGATAATGCCTCAGAAGGAATTTCGGCGTGACGATGCCGAAGATGGAAAGCAACATGATCACCACCGGCAGCTCAAATACCAGCCCCACGGCCACGATGATGGACATCGCCAGATCCCAGTATTCGTTGATGGTCACCATCCAGCGGAACTGCCCGCCGAATTCCACCAGAAATTTGAACACCTTGGGCATCGCCACGCTGTAGGCGAAAAAACCGCCGGTCATGAACAGTCCGCTGGTGAGCAGCACAAAGGGCCAGATGTACTTTTTCTCGTTGCGGTAGAGGCCGGGCGAAACAAACAGCCAGAGTTGCAGGAGGACATACGGAGAAGCGATAAAAAGGCCGCCCAGGATGGAAATCTTGATGAAGAGATTAAAGGGGTCGACGGGATTTTGGGCAACCAGATGCGCGTCCTCGCCCACCGCCACCAATGCGTCCCTCAGTGGCTTGTCCAGGTAGCTAAAAATCTGGTTGTGAAAGACAAAGCATACGACGCTGCCGATGATGATGGAATAGATGCTGCGCAGCAGGCGGACCCGGAGCTCCTCAAGATGCTCGAGGAACGACATCTGCCTGCCGCTCAGTTCGGCTTCCTCAGGATTGGGGTCGGGTGTCTTCGGGGGTGGGGTCTGAATCGTGGTGCCCATAGGTGGAGGCCGTTCCAGAACCGCTCTCGGGCAAGCGGTCCATGTTCCGGATTTCCTCTTCCAGTGAATTCTTTAGTTCATTGGATGCGCGACGCAATTCCGCCATGCCCTTGCCCAGGACGCGGGCGATTTCCGGCACTTTCTTGGGTCCGAAGAGCAGGAAGGCAATGAACAGGATGAAACCAATTTCCAGACCGCCGCCAAACAAGGTGCGCCTCCATTGCGATAATAGGGAATGCCCGCAGAGTTGTCAAGGTAAAGCCCATCGAACCCTGCTCCCGCAACGTGCATCTGAATAAAGGACAGGGCGCTCGCGGCGTTTTGGAGCGGCCGGTACTGTGTTATACTTGCAAGGCAGGGTGAGGAGCTGCCAATTCATGAAACAAGCACGGCGTGTGGCGTGGTTTGTTGTCTCGACTGTCCTCTTGTGCGCGCTTCTGGGCGGGATTTATGGCCGCCAGGTTGAGGCCACGGCCGGCAGCGATGATTCCGACGTTAAATCCAGCCTCAGCACCTTCACCCGGATTTACAACATTGTTGAGGAGAACTATGCCGATCCGGTCGATCCTGACCATACCATCTTTGGCCCACGCTACAGCACCCTCGGAGCTATTCCCGGGGCGCTCCGAACCCTGGACCCCCATTCGAATTTCTTTGATCCCCAGACTTTTGCTCTGATGCGCGAGGATCAGGAAGGCAAATATTACGGCGTGGGAATGACGATTCGGACCCTTCCGGGCAAGATGGGCAAACTCAATACTTACGTCGAGAAACCCATTCCCGGCTCCCCGGCGTTTCTGGCCGGACTGCGTCCCGGCGACCTGCTTCAGAAAGTGAACAACACCCCCACCGATGGCTTGCAAGTGGAGCAGGTGGCAGCCTTGCTGAAGGGTCCCAAGGGAACCAAGGTTCACGTCTCGGTGGAGCGGGAAGGATACGACCAGCAGTTGAATTTTGACATTGTCCGCGATGAAATCGCTCCGCCCAGCGTCGATGTTGTTTTCATGATCCGGCCGAACATCGCCTACATCCGCATTGTCAAGTTTGATGAAAACACCAACGATGAGTTGACCGAAGCCCTTCAAAACGTTGGCGAGAAGAACCTGCAGGGATTGATTTTGGACCTGCGCGCCAATCCCGGCGGCGTGCTGCCCGAGGCGGTGGAGGTTTCCGACCACTTTCTGGAAAAGGATCAACTGATCGTTTACCACTCCGGCCGGCACTCGCCCGAAAAGCGCTATTACGCGACGCGCGGCGATGATGGCAATGAATTCCCGATCGTTGTGCTGATCAATCGCATGACGGCGAGCGCCTCCGAAATTGTCACGGGTGCGCTTCAGGATCACGATCGCGCTCTGGTGATTGGCGAACCAAGCTTCGGCAAGGGCTTGGTTCAGAATGTCTACCAGTTGAGTGAAAACACCGGGCTGGCGCTCACCACCGCGCACTACTACACCCCCAGCGGGCGGCTGATTCAGCGGGACTATGAGAACGTTTCACTTTATGACTATTACTATCACCCTGAGCTGACCAAACCCGACCATGCGGAAGTCCGGCTGACCGACGGCGGGCGCGAGGTCTACGGCGGCGGCGGAATCACCCCGGATATCGATGTTCCCGAAACCAAGATTAGTCCCGTGCAGGAAATGCTCCTCCAGCACTACGCCTTTTCGGAGTTCGCCAAACATTATCTGGGAGTCCACAAGACCATTCCCAAGGACTTTGAAACCACCGACGCCGTGTTGGATGACTTCAAGCAGTTCCTGGAGAAGCAGAAGGTTCCTCTCTCCGACGTCAACATGACCGCGAATCTGGGATTTATCAAGGAACAGATTCGGGTGGAATTGGTGAAAATGATTTACGGAGAGCCGGAAGGCGATAAAATCAGCTTGAGCACTGATCCCCTGGTGCTGAAAGCGCTTGATTGCATGCCGCAGGCAAAAGAGTTGATCGTCAAGGCCAAACGTTATATCGCCAGCCAGACAACCCGTTAGGGATTCCCTTCTCCCCGGCTCAAGCGCCCTTCGCGCACAGCGATTCCGGGGAGAAGCAGCTACTTATCCCGAGCCCTTCCGACAAAATACTTGATGAGTGAAAGCCCGCCCGTAATGGGAAGCAGCAGAATCTGCTTCAGGATGCCCGCGCGTTTTTGAGCTTTTTCGCGCTCTCCCTGAGCGGAATCCTTGGCTTGAAAAACCAGCATCGCAGCGTACTTGGCAAAATCCACGCCGCACTTTTCACAAGTGCCGCCTTTCAATTGCACGTGCTTGCAGCTTGGGCAGGTGTACTTCAATGGCGTGTGGCAGCGCACGCAGAAGTTGAGCGTTTCGGCGTTTTCTGTCTTGCATTTCGGGCATTGCATCGGCAACCTGCAATCGGGTGAAGGCTTTTGCGAGCAAACAGACCCTCAAGCCTGTTTGCCCTCGGCTTTGATTATACAAGAAGGAATGAAATCGAGTTGAAGATGGTGGACGCGAAGGGATTCGAACCCTCGACCTCAGCGTTGCGAACGCCGCGCTCTCCCAACTGAGCTACGCGCCCACTTTATGGCATTCCTTCAAAATATAACATGCCGGGCGAAGCCCCGCCAAGCGATTGTAGCGCGCGTGTCCCCACCCGCGATCCATATTTGAATTCCAAATCCGAATTTCAAATCCGCGGGCGCCGGCACACGGCTACACCTCACGCCAGCAGGCTTTCTGCAAAACTCAACGCCGCGTCAAGCTGATCCTCCGGCACGCCGCCGCCCTGCGCGAAGTCCCGCCCGCCGCCACCCCTGCCCCCGAACTTCGCCAATGCCTGCTTCATCAGGTCAGAGAGGTTGGCCTTCCCACCTTGCGCCTGAGCAAAATAGACCGCCGTCGGACTCCCTTTGACGCCAATCAGGGCCACACCGCCCGGCTGCCTGCTCACGGCATGGGCAGTGGGCTTGGCTCTTCGGACTTCCGAGAATTCAAATATCCGCCGCACGACGCGCACTCCGTTCCTCTCAGGCGCCTGCTGCCACAACCGTGCCGCGTCAAATTCCGCCAATTCCTCCTCCAGCTTTTGCAGGGATTTCCCGGCCTCGCGCAACTCCCGCGCCTGTTTGGCGACCATCTCGGGAACGTTCTCGAATCCTGTCGAAAAAGACTTCGCTGACTCACTCAGGATCCTGAAGTCCTGCCGAGCCCGCTCCAGCGCCCGGCCCCCGCAAACGAATTCTACGCGCGTCAGGCCCTTGCCGCGCTCCACCTTGCGAACGTTGATGTTCCCCACGCCGCCCGTGCGGCTCACATGCGTCCCTCCGCAAGCGGAGAGGTCGAACTCCTTGATTTCCACCAGGCGAATCTCACCCTCGCGTTCCGTAGGCTTGCGCAGGCCCAGCTCTTGAAGATCGGCAAGGGAACGAAACGACACCGTCACGGG
>JASIKV010000399.1 GCA_030049455.1 Terriglobia bacterium | reverse complement strand
CATCGAACACGCCACACCCACCCCACGGCGCAGGTGGCTGCCGGGAGGTCGAGGTGAAGACGCCGCCTCCGAATAATCCTTCCGCTTGTTCACCCAATCGATCGCCGCCGCGCCGCGGTCCAGGCATTCCGGCAGCCCGCAACTTCGAATATGCCGCGGCAGGCCCTTCTTGCCCTCGCCGAGCTCAGCTGATAGCGAGTCGATATCGCCCAGGCGAATCATGTTTTTCTTGCGCAACTCGACGGGATCGATTCCCAGCTTGTACGCCGCCTCATCCATCACCGATTCCTGGGCGAAATATCCCTGCGGGCAACCATAGCCGCGAAAGGCGCCCGCGACCGGCGTGTTCGTATAGACCACGTTGCACTCAAACCGCATGTTGGGAGTGCGATAGATGGGCAGGACCTTGCTGCCCGTGTTGCCCTGCACGGTGTTGGCGTGGCTGCCGTAGGCGCCGGTCGTGGCGAGCACGGTCATCTTGTTGGCCATCAGCGTGCCGTCGCGTTTGAAACCCATTTTGATGGTAAGAATCTGCGGGTGGCGGCTGCGCGCCATGTAGAACTCTTCTTCGCGCGTGTACTCAATCTTGACCGGCCGGCGCGAGGCCAGGGCCAGCGCTCCGCAGATGTCCTCCAGCACCATTTCCTGCTTGCCGCCGAATCCGCCGCCAATGCGCGGCTTGATCACATGCACGCGGCCCACGGGAAGCTGAAGGATCATCGCCACCTGGCGGCGAGTGTGATAAGGCACCTGAGTGCTGGTGCGAATCACCAGGCGGTTGTCGGAATCCAGCCAACTGATGGTGACGTGCGGCTCAATGGCGCAGTGCTGCTGGCGCGGGGTGCGGAATTCGTGCTCGATGATCAAATCCGACTCGCGGAATCCGTCTTCCACATTGCCGATTTCCTTCAGAATGTGCCCGGCAATGTTGCGCTGGGCGTCGTGAATGCCTTTGGAGTCCGGCTCATCATGAATCACCGGCGCGCCCTCTGCCATGGCCACATCAATCGCAAGGATGGAGGGCAGAATTTCGTACTCCACTTCGATCAGCCGCAACGCCTCTTCGGCGATGGCGCGGGTTTCCGCCGCCACGGCCGCCACACGGTCGCCCACCAGGCGCATCTTCGAGTCGAGCAAATAGGTGTCGTACGGAGACGGCTCCGGCCAGCTTTGCCCCGCCGTGGTGTGCGGAACGCGTGGAACATCTTTGTACGTCAGGACCGCGTGCACGCCCGGCAATGCTTTGGCTTTCGAAGTGTCAATGTGCTTGATCCGCGCGTGCGCGTGGGGGCTGGGAAGGATCTTCCCGTAGAGCATTCCGGGAATGTGAATGTCGTCTGTAAATGCCGGACGGCCGGTGACGAGCTTGTATCCATCAACCTTGTGAAGATTTTTTCCGACGACGGAATTCATCGCTTCTTCCTCGCCTGACCTCGCGAGCGTCCGGACTTCGTAGAAACGCCCCTCGACCCTGCCTGCCGGTACGCCTGCGCTGCAGCCAGAACAGCCTCCACCGGTTTCAGGTAGCCTGTGCAGCGGCAGAAATTTCCCGCCAGCGCTTCACGCACTTCCGCATCCGTGGGGTCTGGCCGCTCCGCCAGCAGGGCTTTGGCGCTCAAAATCATTCCGGGGGTGCAATAGCCGCATTGAACCGCGCCGTGATCCAGGAACGCTGTTTGAAGCGGATCCAAGTTTCCATCCGGAGCCACGCCTTCGATGGTCAAGATTTCCGTACCCTCGGCCTGCGCGGCAAACATCAGGCAGGAATTGACCGGCTTGCCATTCACCAGAACCGTGCACGCGCCACACTCGCCCGTCTCGCAGCCGCGTTTGACGCCGAAATAGCATTCGCGCCGCAGGACGTCCAGAAGCAGATCGCCGGGTGTGATGCTCAGGCGCTTCGCTTCGCCGTTAATGGTTAGCATAACTTGCATATTCAAAACCCCGCGCGGCGGCTTGCGAACCAGCCGCGGGATTAATTCCCGATGGGAATTCCAGCCTGGGCGGCACACTCTCGCAGGGCGCGCCGGGCCAGTACTGCGCTCATTTCACGCCGATACTCCGCTGATGCGCGACCGTCGCTGATGGGGCTGACCGCATTCATAACCGCTTCGCCCGCCTGCGCCAGCAAGTCCTCACTCAATGCATTTCCCGCAAGCAACTTTTCGGCGGCTCGCGCTCGCACTGGCATGGGGCCCACCGCTCCCATAGCAATTCGTGACCACTTGATTCTCCCGTGAGCGTCCGCTTGCAATCCCACTGCCGCGTTCACAAGCGAAATGTCTGTTTCGGTCCGTCCCAGCTTTTGGAATGACCACCCGCTGCGGCCGCCGGGAAGAGCGGGAATCACAATTTCGACGATTAACTCACTTTTCAAAACCGTTTTATGCGGGCCGACGTAAAACTCGGCAAGCGGAATTCTGTGTTTCCGGCGCGAGTTGGCCACCACAAGGTGTGCGTCGAGCGCCAACAGAACCACCGCAGAATCGGCGGCTGGAGAGGCGTTGGCCAGATTGCCCCCCACGGTCGCCATGTTGCGGTTTTGAATCGACCCGCACGTGGCGGCGGCCTTGGCCAGAATGCCACCCGCAAATCCCCGGATGATGGAAGATTTTTCGAGAGCCATCATGGTTGTCGCGGCGCCAATAGTGCATCCGCGCCCGTTTTTGCGCACGTAGTCCAGGTCGAGATGCGTGACGTCAATGAAGTAACGGGGTGAGCGATCGGCCCGAGTGACGACGTCCGTCGCGCCAGCAACAATCGCGCCGCGTCTCCCCGTCTTTTGGAGCAAAGCCAATGCTTCGCGAAGAGTGCCGGGTCTGTAGAAACACTCAATGTGATCAAACATCGGACCGTATTCGATTTTCGATTGAAGAGGGTCGATTGTTGGCAATTGACCGTCGGCAATCGGTATTGGCATGCCTGAAAGGCTTCAAGTATATCAAAGCAGGGGGCGGCTTCCAACCATTTTGGCCGCGAAACGGCGATGGCGGGCAAGAACGGGTTCGATCGAGAGCGTGCGAAGTTCGTGGTTCTCCACCACGACCTTCCCTTCCACAACTAGTGTGTGCACGCGTGTGGGAGCGCAGAGGACCAGGGCTGCGGCCGCATCTTCCGCGCCGCTGTAACCCACATCTCGCAGGTCAAACAAGGCAACATCCGCGCGCCGGCCCGGGGCGAGACAGCCGATGTCATTGCGGCCGAGGCAGGCGGCGCCTCCCAGTGTTGCGAGTTGCAGCGCTTCCATGGCTTTGATTGCCGCTGCCCCGTGCGCCAGTCGATTGAGCAGCAGGGCCTGGCGTGCCTCCGCCAGCATGTGGGAACTATCGTTCGATGCGCTGCCGTCAACGCCCAAGCCCACCGGTGAGCCCGCGCGTCGCAGCGCCAAAACCGGCGCGACGCCCGAACCCAGGCGCATGTTGGAGCTGGGGCAATGCGCAAGACCTACTCGTGCCCGCCCAAGGCGATTGACCTCACGTGAATTGAAATAGATTCCGTGCGCCACCCACGTGGTGTCCTTCAGCCAGCCAACGTCAGCCATAAAATCCAGCGGCCGCTTGCCGAAGCGCTTCAGGCAATAGTCCTGCTCGTCCCGGGTTTCCGCCAGATGCGTATGCATCCGAACTTGATGGCGCTGGGCCATCGCCGCGGTCTGACGCATGAGCCCCTCAGAAACGGAAAAGGGTGAACAAGGTGCGAGAGCGATTCGCAGCATCGCTCCGGGTGCAGGGTCATGATATTTTCGAATCAGCCGCTCGCAGTCCTCCAGAATGACGTCTTCACTCTGAACTACGGAATCCGGCGGAAGGCCGCCTTTGCTCTGCCCCACGCTCATGCTTCCCCTTGTGGGATGAAAGCGAATGCCGATTTTGCGCGCGGCGGCAATCTCCGCGTCAATCAGTCGGGATTGCCCGCGGGGAAATAGATAGTGATGGTCCGTGGTGGTGGTGCAGCCGGAAAGCATCAGCTCAGCCATGCCCACCAGCGCGGCGGCATGCATCGACTCTTCGTCGAGTCGCGCCCACATGGGGTAAAGCGTGGTCAACCAGTCGAAAAGTTCCATATCTGCGGCGGCAGTGCAGGCGCGCGTGAGGGTTTGGCAGAGGTGATGGTGCGTGTTGATCAATCCCGGTAGTGCCACCGAGTATCGCGCGCTGATTGTGCGGCCGGGCCTGAGCCCCTTGGGCGGGTGCTTGCCGATCAATTTAATTTCGCCCCCCTCGGCATAAATGAATCCACCGCGCAGGATAGATTCGCTACCGTCCATTGTGATCAGGGTATGAATGTCCTTGATCAGCAGGGAGGATTGTGAACGTGATGGCTTCTTCATGGTGATTGCAGCCTTCTAAAAAAACAGGGTAGCCCCGAACTTGCCTACGAACCAGTTCTGAGGCTACCCACACACTCTGATTAGTTATTGGTTAGTGCTTCTCGAGCATTGCCTGGACATCCTTGCGCAATTCTGCCTGACTGCCAGGGCGGCTGTAAAACATGTGCCCGCCGGGGTACTCATGCACGGAGACGCGGCCGGGGTCGCCCATCACCGGCATCTGGTCCACGATCAGGATGGATCCCATGAAGGGGCAGGAAAGGTCATTCCAGCCGTGGGCGATAATGACCCGCAGCTTGGGGTCGGCGGCCACAGCCTGACGAAGATCGGGCACTGCTCCAATGCGCAGAGCGCGGCTTGAGTGGTCCCAGTTGTTCCCCACTTCGTAGCTCAGCGTGTGATAGCTGGCGTCGGTTTTCCAGCCCACAACGCGCGTTACAAAATCCACCATGGCCATGGTTGTAGGCGCAATGATGCTTTCCAGCATGGGGTCATTCACGCGTTGCTCCGGCGCAAATGGATAAGGGTCAAACGCCGTCACATTCGAATCGTAAACGCTGCCGATTTTGCCCTTCTCGCGGAAGACTTCGCGGAGATAAGCGCCTGTTTCCAGCCGTCCGCCGGAGCGCCGCACGAACTCCTCCTCCAGGCCGGTCATCTGGGTTACTTTCTTTACGATGCGGGGTGTGGCTTCGGGATCGGAACGGCCCTTCAGCAAGTCAGAGGCGTACTCACCGCGCGTATAGGCGATGACCTGCGCCATGGCATCAGCCGTCAGTTTGTGCTCGCGCTCCAGATGCGCCGCGGTGATCGCAGGCAGCGTCATCATCCATGGGAGCGGGGAAACATCTTCGTTTTCATCCATGGCGGGGCTCAGGTAAGGTGAAACCAGCACCACGCCATTCAGAGCCACTCCCAGCTGCGTTTGCAAATAATGGGTAATGCGCGGGCCGCGATAGCCGCCATAGCTCTCACCGACAAGATATTTCCGCGAACTCATTCGCCCGTTCGCCACCAGCCAGTCGTAGATGATGCGCGAGAGGTAGTGGATGTCCGCGTCGGGGTTGTAGAATTGCTTCTTGGTCTCATCCATCGGAACCAGGGAACGGCTGTAACCGGTCCCAATCGGGTCCAGGAAAACCAAGTCCGTGAAATCCAGCCATGTGCCGGGATTGTCGTTGAGCTTCGGCGGGTCCGACGGGCTGTCGCCTTCCACGCCGAATTCAATGTGTTTGGGGCCAATAGCGCCAAAATTCAGGAAAACAGACGCCGCACCGGGGCCCCCGTTCAACGCGAAGGTGACCGGGCGGTCCTGCCCTTCGATGGTGTAGGCCGTGTAGACCACTTCACCGATCTTGGTCTTCTTTTCATTGTCGAAAACGGGCAGCTTGCCGATGGTTACATTGTAGTGAAGCGCCTTGCCTTCAAGCTCCATGCTTTGCGTCGTGTGAGCGTCGGCGGGCAGTGGCGCTTCTTTGTCGGCGGTCTTGTCTTTGTCAGCGGCCTTGTCCCCATCTTTGGCCTCGGCAGAAGCGGATGGAGGCATTGGCCTGCGCTCCTGTGCCCCAGCATAGGCAGATCCGAGAATCAACATGAGCGCGGCGAGCAGTCCTGCGCCGGCCCGAAAACGGACGATGAAGCGTAAATTGGGATTCATGCGGATAAAATACCACAAATCAGTTAATTTGCAGTGGGTCATTATCCTCGGTTCAAGCCCCGCTCCTTTAAAATGTCTTCCAAGCCACCGCCGTCCGGCGCGATATCAAAGGGCTTGGCGACTGCCGATTGCGCCCCGCGAATGTCTTTCAGCCCATTGCCTGTAACGATGGCCAGAACGCTCGCCTTTCGTCCCAAGATTCTATCCTGCACGGCGCGGCGCACGCCGGCGACTGCGGTGGCGCCCGCAGGTTCTGCAAAAATTCCCGCCAGTCGCCCGGCGGACCTCATCGCCTCGAGAATTTCTTCGTCCTCGACATTGATCATCGTGCCCTTGGACGCCTGGATTGCCAGCACCGCCTTTTTCCAATTCCGCGGCACGCCCACAGCAATGCTGTCAGCGATGGTTTGAGGCTGGAGGGGCTTCAGCGCCTCGCCGGTGCGAAATGCTGCCGTAACGGGCGCTGCTCCGGCCGCCTGCACCCCCAGCATTTTCGGCGTGCGCGGGATGAGGCCCAGCGTCTTCATTTCATGGAACGCTTTCCAAACCCCCGCGATGGTGCAGCCGTCGCCCACCGATACGGCCACCCAGTCGGGAACTTTCCAGTCGAGTTGCTCACAGATTTCGAGACCAACGGTTTTCTTTCCCTCGACCAGATAAGGGTTAATGGCGCTATTGCGGTTGTACCAACCCCACTTTTCGCAGGCGCGTTGACACATTTGAAATGCGTCCTCATAGCTTCCCAGCACGCGCAAGACCGTGGCACCGAAGATCAAAAGTTGAGTGATCTTTGGCTCCGGCGCGCGCTCGGGGACGAAAATCACGCTGCGCAGGCCGAGCGACGCCGCCATTCCCGCCAGCGACGAGGCTGCGTTCCCCGTGCTGGCGCAGGCGATGATTTTCTGATGTTTCTCCCGCGCTTTGACCGCACCGACCGAGCTCGCTCGATCTTTCAGCGAGCCGCTGGGATTGCGTCCATCGTCTTTCAGGTAAAGAGTCTTCAAGCCGATTGCCCGGGCAAGGGAGGGAGTTGGCGTTACGGGCGTCCAACCAACTTGCAGGCCGGGCAGAACCGCGTCGCGGCGGATCGGCAACAACTCGCGATAGCGCCAATGCGAGAATTCATGACGCTGGGCGAGGCTTCGCCGCGTCAAGCGTTTGGCAATCGCCGCGTAATCGTATTGGACATCAAGCGTGCCGGTTATTCCACACGCGGGACACGTGTAGGGAATGCGCGTGGAATAAACTGCGCCGCAAAAAACGCATTTCAATCCTGTAACGAATTCCATGTTGCGAATCCTTCCAATCAAGCCGTGAAGTCACGCCGGTTTAGACTGCAAACCGATAGAAATTAGTCCAAGAACAGGAGACTCGAGGGTTTATTCTGCCCTAAATTCCGGAGCATTTACCTATAATAGTTGTTTACCCTAGTGGGGCGGAGGCGGATCCGTATGTTCCTCGAGAAATCCACATTGCAAGCCCTTCCCAAGGTTTTGCTGCACGAACATCTGGACGGGTCCATGCGCCCCCAGACCATCATTGAGTTGGCCAAGGACGCCAAGTACACGAAGCTGCCCACCACCGATCCGGCGGCGCTGGCCGACTGGTTCTTCCGCGGCGCCAATCGAGGCGACTTGGCCGGATACCTTGAGGGCTTTGCCCACACGATTGCCGTAACCCAGACTCCCGAAGCGCTGGAGAGGGTGGCATACGAACAGGTGGAAGATCTGAAGAACGACGGCGTAGTTTATTTTGAGACGCGCTTTGCGCCGGTTTTTCACACCAAAAAGGGGCTGACCCACTTGGATGTCGTAAGTGCTGTTTTGAAAGGACTCGAGCGGGGACAAAAGGATTTCGGAATTCCCACGGGTTTGCTGATTTGCGCGATGCGCAACATGAAAATCTCGCTGGAGATTGCCGAGCTCGCTGTGGATTTCCGCGATCGCGGCGTGGTGGGCTTCGACTTGGCGGGTGAGGAGGGCGGTTATCCTCCCAAGAAGCACGTGGACGCGTTTCATTACATCCAGCGGCAGAACTTCAATATTACCGTTCATGCGGGCGAAGGTTACGGAAAGGAATCCATCTGGCAGGCCATTCAGTATTGCGGCGCGCATCGCATCGGCCACGGGACGCGGCTGATTGACGACATTGCAGTCGCGGCGGACGGAACAAGCGTGAAGCTGGGTGGGCTGGCGCAATACATTCTGGACAAGCGGATACCTCTCGAAATCTGCCTCTCCAGCAACGTACACACCGGCGCCATTCCGACTGTAGCCGAGCATCCCTTCAGGGTGCTCTATCGGCAACAGTTCCGCGTCACACTCAACACCGATAATCGCCTGATGAGCCGCACCAGTATGACCAACGAATTTCGGGTAGCGATGGATACCTTCGGCCTGGGTCTGGATGACTTTGAGAAGATTACCATCAACTCGATGAAGAGTTCGTTCCTGCCTTACGCCGAGCGCATTCGCATCATCTATACGGCAATAAAACCCGGATACGCCAAAATTCGCTACCCCGAACACGCGCCTGCTGCGCGCAATGTTTAAGCCGGGTTGCTGAAGGGGTTAGCAGAGGATTCTAGAGGGCGCTCTGATCGAATGGGCGGGGAAAGATTTCCGACAGGCGCAGGGTTTTTCGAAAGTCCTTCAAGTTGGCGAGGGTGATTTCAATATCACCGCAGAATTCCCACAAGAGCTGCCTGCACGCGCCACAGGGCGAAGCCGGAGGCTCGCTGGAAGTGACGACCGCGATTTGGGTGAATTTTCTTTCTCCCTCTGAAAGAGCCTTCCACAGCGCAACTCGCTCCGCACATACAGTAAGCCCGTAGGTTGAATTCTCAACATTGCAGCCTGTGTAGACCTTGCCGCTGGCGGCCAGCAACGCTGCCCCAACCTTGTAATTCGAATAGGCTGCGCAGGCGTTTTCGCGCACTTTGACGGCGCTGGCCACAAGTTCTTCAGTGTTCATTTCGCCCTACTTCCCTTCACCCAATTCTGGCAGGACCTCATCGAGCAGATCCGCCAGGTGGCGAGAGGCCGTGCGTCCGGCCACCAGGACCTCTTCATGCGACAACGGTTTGCCCGCCAATCCCGCAGCGCGATTTGAAATCGTCGCGATGGCAAGCACACGCCGCTTCAACTGGCGGGCCGCCATTACTTCCGGCACCGTGGACATTCCCACCGCGTCTGCCCCCATCCCTTTCAGGGCGCGAATTTCCGCGGGAGTCTCATACGTGGGACCGAGCAAGGAAGCATAGACTCCTTCAAAACACGGGAGGTGCAACTTGCGCGCGGCCTTCCGTGCAGTGCGGCGAAGACCGGTATCATAAGCTTCCGTCAAATCCACGAACTGGGCGCCCCAGCGCGGGTCGTGAATTCCCACCAGGGGATTCACTCCCTGCAGGTGCAGGTGGTCCGAAAACAGCATGAAGCCGCCGGGCTTGGATTGCGAGGCGATTCCACCCGCGGCGCAGGTCAGAACAAAAGTCTGAACTCCCGCCAGCGCCAGGACTCGCACGGGAAAGACGACGCTGCTCGGCGCATGACCTTCATAGCAGTGCACGCGTCCTTCGAGAATGGCCACCGGTACATTCTTCCAATGACCCAAGTGCAAGGTGCCGCCGTGTCCTTGAACGGTGGTCCCGGGAAAATGCGGAATCCGCTTGTAGGGAATCCGCGCCTGCTCATGCAATCTGCCCACAACTTCATCCAACCCGGAACCGAGCGTGATGGCAACTTGCGGAGTAAATCCACTCGAGCGGATGCAGGCCGCGGCTTGTAAAGCCTGTTCGTAACCGTGTAGACCGCGATTTGCGTCTTTTGATGAACGAGCAGCCATATCGCTTAACTCTGCGAAGCGATCATCCGAGCAGCAGCCCGGCAATCGCCGCCGCCATATAATTCGCCAAGGTGCCGGCCAGCAGGGCCCGGAATCCCAGTCGCGCCAAATCCTGTTTGCGGTTCGGGGCAAGCGCTCCGATACCACCGATTTGAATTCCGATGGAAGAAAAGTTGGCGAATCCGCAGAGAGCATACGTGGCGATGGTAAATGAACGCTGCGCGATGTGGCCTTTCAGCGGCCCGAGCATGGAAAATGCCACGAACTCATTCACCACCACTTTCGTTCCCATCAAATTGCCGACGGTCATGGCGTCCTTCCAGGGAACACCCAAGAGCCAAGCCACCGGCGCGAGAGGATAACCGAGCAGGTTTTGGAAGGTGGTGTGAAAAAGGCTCAAGCCTAAATTGATAAGGTAAATCAATGCCACAAAGGCCACCAGCATGGCTGCGACATTGAGTGCCAGGTGGAGCCCGTCGGAAACCCCGCGGGAGGCGGCATCCAGCAGGTTGATGGGTTTGTTTTCCTCAGTCAGTCGAATATCGCCCGCGGTCTTGGGGTGACCCGTTTCAGGAACGAGCATTTTGGCCAGGACGATCGTTCCGGGAGCGGTCATCACCACGGCGGTCAGCAGGTGGCGCGCCTCGGCCCCGAACAGGACGTAGGCGCCAAACACCGACCCGGCGATGTGTGCCATCCCGGCAGTCATGATGGTCATCATTTCCGACTCTGTCAGGTCCTCGATATACGGCCTGATCACCAATGGGGCTTCTGTCTGCCCCATCAGGATGCTCGCAGCCACCTCCAGGGACTCGGCCCCGCTGGTCCCCAGCAATTTAACCATCGCTTTGCCGGTCATCAAAACCAGGATGGGTATGACTCGCAGATAGTAGAGGATGGAAAACAGCGAGGCGACAAAGATGATCATCGGCAGCGCTTGAAATGCAAACACGAATCCAAAGCTTCCCTGATTCTTTCCCAGATCGCCAAAAACAAATTCCGAACCTGCAAACGAACAATTCAGGATCTTTACGAACGCGGTTGAAATAACCGACATCAGCCGGTATCCCAGGCCGGTGCGCAACACGAACAAGGCCATCAGGATTTGCAACCCCAATCCAATCCCTACCGTGCGCCAGGGTATGGCCTTGCGGTTCTTGGAAAGCAGTGCGGCGGTTGAAACAATCGCCAGCATACCGAGAATTGGAACAAGTCTGTACATAATGGATTCTTAATTGTGCGTTTTGGTGAAAGAGAACGCCTTCCTGCCGCCGACTCACTGATCCTGCGTGTCCAGAACCCGCTCCAAAACCAAGGGCGGGGGAGAAACCGGCTCCGCGGAAATGGTGATGGCCCCACGAATCATATCAAGCGCCTGGGCAAGGCGCGAGGAATCATTGGAATAGACCACGCAAACCCGCTCCCCGGCTTGAACCTCGTCGCCAATCTTTTTCTCGAATACCAATCCCACGGCGGGATCGATGATTGCGTCTGACCGCTCACGGCCCGCGCCCAGAATCATCGAGGCGACACCCATTGCCCGCGCTTCGAGACCCGAAATAAACCCGTCCTTCGGTGCCACGACGGCATCCTCATGTCGCGCCTGCGGCAGAAGTGAATAGTCTTCCAGCGAGCGGGGATTGCCGCCCTGCTCGGCCACCGCGTTCGAAAATCTCTCAAACGCGCGGCCGCCGGCGATCACGGAATCGTACTTCGAGCGAGCGTCGTCCAGGGAGTCGGTTACCCTGCCGAGCAGCAGCATGTGGGCGGTCAGCTCGCGGCAAAGGTCCGAGAGGTCTCGTGGGCCCCGCCCTTTCAGCGTTTCTACCGACTCGATCACTTCCAGGGCGTTCCCCACGGCATTTCCCAGCGGTTGGGTCA
>JASIKV010000398.1 GCA_030049455.1 Terriglobia bacterium | reverse complement strand
AGGATCAAGATACAAGCATTTTTCCTGGAGAGGTTCTATGCCCAGATGTGACGTAGTAATTATAGGCGCCGGCCCTTTCGGCCTTTCGGCGGCGGCACACCTGCGCGCTCGGGGAATAGGTGTCAAGGTCTTTGGACAACCGATGTCGTTTTGGGATTGCCACATGCCTGAGGGGATGTTTCTTCGCTCGCCCTGGGCGGCGTCACATCTTTCCGATCCGAAAGGCGCGTATTCTCTGGACGCCTTTCGACAGGTTGCCGGGAATCACTTCGGCTCGCCCATTCCACTGGACTGCTTCGTTGCTTATGGTCGTTGGTTCCAGACCCAGGGGGTCCCGGAAGTGGATGTTAGGAGAGTGCAAAGGGTCTGGCCGCAGGAGGAGGGGTTCCGGTTGAGCCTGGAAGATGGAGAGGAAGCACAATTCAGATGCGTCATCGTAGCGGCGGGAATTGAGACCTTTTCATCTCGGCCGCCACAGTTTAATGAGCTGCCCAACTCGCTTGTTTCCCATTCTGTCGACCACAAGGATCTGGGCAAATTTCGGGGTCTGCAGGTCCTGGTGGTGGGAGCAGGGCAAAGCGCTCTGGAATCCGCTGCCTTGCTCCACGAAAATGGAGCGCAGACCGAAGTGCTGATGCGCAAGACGGCTCCTCGCTTCCTCCACCAGCGCCCCTGGCTGCACAACAACCCGATCGTTTCACGCGTACTCTATGCGCCTGCCGACGTTGGTCCCGCACTCCTCAGCCAGTTGGTCGCCCGGCCGGGATGGTGCAAATTGCTGCCGGCCGGGTTGCGACATCGGACAGACGTGCGATCGATTCGGCCGGCGGGCGCCAAATGGCTTAAATCTCGTTTGCAGGACGTCCGCATCATTGCGGGCAGGTCGATTTCCTCGGCCTCCCGGCAAAAAGACCGGGTTCAAGTCGCGCTGGATGACGGGAGCGTTTCGGAGGCCGATCACGTCCTGCTCGCCACCGGATACCGCATTGACATCTCCAAATATGGATTTCTCCCGCCTGAGCTTCTTTCACGCATACGCCAAGTGAACCACTATCCGCAGCTTGACGCCGGATTTGAAACCTCGGTGAGGGGACTTCATTTCATTGGCGCCACGGCGGCCTGGTCATTTGGCCCTTTGATGAGATTTGTCGCTGGAGCCGATTATGCGGCCCGCGCAGTGACCCGCCGAATTCGAAAATTAATCAACTAACTCTTTAACCAGGCGAACACCTCCTCCGGTAACTTCTTCGTCTGAGTATACGTCCATGATGGAATGGACAGGAATGGACACGGCATGGGGTTGCCGTGTAGTAGTGTCCCACAAGAAAGGCATGCTTCCGACCAGCCATTAAGATGGATTTTGAGGAAGCGAACCCTTTCGTTCCGTCTGTTTTGCTAGTTCAAAGCCGATCACCGACTTCCACTGATTGGGCGGTCTGTTTTGTTGCATGGAGCACTCTGAGGCCACCATCGCTGACGCAGGTAGTTTAACCTCTAGCCTTCCTTCTATGAAAGGTAGGCGTGGGGCAATCGTCATTGGGAGTAACTATCGTGCATTAGGAATAGTCCGCAGCCTCGGTCGGCGCGGAATTCCGGTCTGGGTGTTGAAAGAGACCGACGAGTATTTGGCCGTTGCTTCGAAATACACGCAGCGAACCTTCAATCGGCCGGCCACGGACGAGCGAGGTCAGATCGCATTCCTTTTGGAATTGGCATCCAAGCATGATGCGAGAGGATGGTTGGTATTTCCCACGGAAGACGAAAGTGCCGCTCTTATTGCCCGGCACCACGAGGAACTTTCCAAACATTTCATTATAACGTCTCCTCCCTGGGATGTTTTGCGCTGGGGATATGACAAGCGTCTGACCTACCCCCTCGCGAAAGAGGTTGGAGTTGATTGCCCGTGGACCACGTACCCAACTTGCCGCGAGGATGTCGCAGCGTTAGAATGCTCCTTTCCCGTCATCCTTAAACCTGCTTACAAAAAAAGCATCAATTCCCTGACCGCCGCAAAGGCGTGGAGGTTTGACGACCACGATTCGCTGCTGGCAGGCTATGACCGCGCTTGCGGCATCGTCGAACCGGAATCGCTCATGATTCAGGAGTTTATTCCTGCATCAGGGGCATCGCAAATGTCGTTTGCGGCTCTCGTAAAGGATGAAAAGCCGCTTGCCTGGTTGGTCGCTCGGCGAACACGGCAGATCCCCATGGACTTTGGGCGGTTCAGCACCTATGTGGAGACGCTTGATGAGCCGGAGATCATTTCGCCTTCGCTTCGCCTGCTGGACAGGATGCATTTCACTGGCCTCGTAGAGTTTGAGTACATTCATGACCGGCGGGACGGACGTTACAAGCTCTTGGACATTAATCCCCGAATCTGGGGATGGCATACCTTGGGGGCCCTCGCCGGCATGGATTTTCCTTATTTACTTTGGCGAATGTCTTTGGGTGAGAGTATCGACGAGATCCCATCGCGCCCGGGTTTGCGGTGGGTTCGCCGTACTGCGGACGCGCCCGTGGCCCTACGCGAGGTTTTGGGGGGACGCATGAGTATGAAGTCGTTTTTCAAATCATTTCAAGGTCCCATTGAACACGCCGTCTTTGCCGCTGACGATCCGCTTCCCGCTTTGGTGGAACTCCCCTTGGTGTTCTATAAACTCACACGGAGAAGCCTGCAAGCATGATCTCAATCGCTCGTTTTCATCTCTGATTTGAATATCCCCACCCCATGGCGTAGGCTGTTCATTTAGCTTCTTTCCATAGTCTGAATTTTTCAATGGTGATGACGGTCCACACCCTCGACCCGCTTTCCGACCCTCGCTGGCCCAGACTGGTGTCCAGGCACCCGTTGGCATCGGCATTTCACTCCACCGGTTGGCTCAATGCTTTGCACCTCGCATACGGGTATGAACCCGTTGTATTCACAACCTCGCCGCCGGAAGAGGAACTTCGCAATGGCTTGGTAGTTTGCCGGGTAAAAAGCTGGTTAACAGGCAAGCGCCTCGTCTCGCTTCCCTTTTCAGATCACTGTGAACCTATCGTGGAGGGCGGGGACGACCTGAAGCTTCTGCTGGCCGGGCTCGTGCGCGCGGCTGAAGTTTGGAAATGCAAGTACCTGGAGATTCGCCCACAGCCCTCGACGTCGGGAATTCCAGGGGGGATGGACAAGGGGGACTCTTACTACTTCCATAAGCTCGACCTTCGCCCCAGTTTGGAAGACCTCTTTCAGGGTTTTCACAAAGATTGCGTCCAAAGAAAGATTCGCCGAGCTGAGCGAGAGAATTTGACCTACCAATGCGGAAAGTCGGAAGACATTTTGCGGGCATTCTATCAAATGATGATTCTTACGCGCCGCAGGCACCGATTGCCGCCCCCACCTCTTGCTTGGTATCGAACCTTAGTTGGTTGCATGGGGGATGCGGTAAATATTCATCTTGCCTCGAAAGACGGGCGGCCCGTCGCCAGCATATTGACCCTCCATCATAGGTCAACGCTGTTCTACAAGTACGGGTGCTCCGACAAGGACTTCAGCAAACTGGGGGGCATGCATTTTCTTTTCTGGAAGGCGATTCAAGACGCCAAACGCAGGGGAATTGTTGAATTCGACCTGGGGCGGTCCGATTTGAACAATCCCGGCTTGGTGGATTTCAAAGACCGCTGGGGGGCCGTCCGGTCGGACTTAGTATATTGGAGATACGCTAAGTCGGGTTCCAAATCCGCCACCGCCAGGGGGAGCAATCATATTGCTCGACGCATCTTTGAGCACTTACCTGACGGCCCCCTTGTCACCCTCGGCAATTTTCTCTACCGACATTTAGGTTGATGACTCCTCCGAACAATTGGCTTTCGGATTCCCCACGGGCGAGGCTATTTGTGTGCCTCCAGAACGCCGGATCTTGTGCTCTTTCCCTATTTGGTCATGAGGCGCGGCTTTTGAAGCCGCAAACATGTCTCAGTCCCGTTCTGGCTTGCCCTCCAGGTCTTACCCCTCCCACTTTCGACGATCCTTCGCAAATATCAGCTTCCTATCAATTGAATTGAACTCACCCGGTCTCCTGGGTGTTATTGAGATCCTTTGAGATTTCAATTAGCGCGGAAGCTTCTGTACTTGATCCGGCGTCGGGCATATGACTTGTGGCGGCAGGACTCCTTAAGCTGCTTTGAATCCACGCAACCTTTTCCCCGGATGGAGTTAACGCGGGGGAGGGAAGAACCTGGACCTGATTTCGTGAAGCGAATTCGAAACGTAACAGTAGCCCTCTTGCACGGCCGGCTCACCCTCGTTCGAGCGGAGCAGGATGGGTGTTCCCACGCCAGCCGCTTTGGCTGCTTGGATGTCTGACAATTTGTCCCCAATCAGGACACTGGCCCCCAAATCCAGATGGAAGTCATCACGCCCGCGGAGAAGCATTCCGGGATTAGGTTTCCGGTCCGGTGAATCGCATTTATACTCGCCGATGCCGTGGACAGGATGGCAGGGGCAATAGTAAACATGGGCGATTTGAATGTGTTGCTGAGCAAACTTCTCAATCATCCAGTTCGTTAATTTCAGGAATTGCGACTCGGTGTAATAGCCTCTCCCAATGCCTGCTTGATTGGTCGCGACCAGCAAAAGGTAGCCGAGGTCCTGCGCTGCGCGGCACAATTCAAATATGCCGTCCTGAAAATGAAAGTCTTCCTGACGATGCACGTAGTCGTCATAGACGTTGATGACCCCATCCCGGTCAAGAAAGACAGCCTTCGTATTGGATTTCTTCGTCAAAGGATTCAGATCCACCTGTCTGGAAAAGTTCCGGGCATGGTTCCGTTGGGCAGGCCGAGGAGGGAGATGTCCTCCAGCAAGATCGTATGGTTCAGATTGTGTATATGAAATCGGCGTCTCATTTTCTGATCGATTGACCCCAGCATAGCCCATTGCGCCTGATTTCCGAAAGCTCACAGTCCACCTGCGCAGAATATCGCGCTCAAAGATGGCGGGTCAACTTCCGGCTTCGACTTCCGCGCCCCCATTGACGGCACGAGTGCGTCGCCGTAGATTTAGGGTCGAATGTGAGTTCGCCAAGACCAGCATGATGGATGATTCATTTACCGTTGTTTCAGGGCGACAGTCGTCCGGCTTGAGCTGAGGCCGCGCTTTCAGCGGAG
>JASIKV010000397.1 GCA_030049455.1 Terriglobia bacterium | reverse complement strand
AGGGAATAAAGGTCACTTCGAGCTTGCAACTTTCACCGTAGGCAAGCGTTTTGGGGCTGAGCGGGCAATCGCTTTTCATGGAAAAATCGGCCGCCGCAGAGCCGCTCATCGTAATGCCCGTAATGGCCAGAGGCTCTGAGTGATTATTCCTCAGTGTCGCGATCATGGGCGCGCTGGGCTGGTTGAAAATCTGATTGCCGAAGGAAAGCGTTGAAGGTGCAAGGGGCGCTTGAGCAAATCCCAGGGTGACGCAAAAGGAGAGGAAGAACTGAACGGTGATGACCCCGCAAAAATGCCTTCCCAAGCGCATCGCCGCCAATGATTGGAAACTTCTAAGCTTCAAGTGAAGTCGAATACCGGCAACGGCGTCCACGTGGCGCTCCCTATTGCAAGCCCACGGGGCTGGGCTGCACACCTTTGTTGATTGGTTTTCCCACACGAACCCTTGGATCAAGAAACGGGATTGGTCCGGATTAAACGGCCTTAAGGATTATCAACCGGCCCAATGAAAAAAGCAACATGATTGGGCTAGGGTGGCGGGCATTGTAATGATGGAAAACGAAATAAACCCGCGATTTCATTGGGGTATTCTAATCTTCCACCTTTCAGAATTAATATATTCGTGGCGTTTGTAGTGGTTTATTTCTTCCAGACTTCGGGATTTACGAGGTTAGCAGGGCGCTCGCCGGCGACGGCGGCGAGGAGATTATCCACCGCCATCATGGCCATGGCGAGCCGCGTCTCGGCGGTGGCGGTTCCCATGTGCGGAGAGACGACGACATTGGGCATGGCAAGCAGTGCAGGATGAATTTGCGGTTCGAATTCGAATACGTCCAGCCCCGCGCCTGCGAGGCGTTTTGACTGAAGGGCTTCCACCAGGGCGGCTTCTTCCACCACTTTTCCGCGCGAGGTGTTGATGAGGAATGCGCTGGGCTTCATCAGGGCGAGCTCGGCGCGGCCGATCAGGTGATGCGATTCAGGCGTAAGGGGAACGTGAAGGCTGAGGAAATCGGCTTCTCGCAACAGGGTTTCGCGGTCCACGTATTGCGCTCCGAGTTCCCGTTCGCGTTCGGGCGTGGGCCGGTCGACGGAGTTATAAATGATTCGCATGTTGAATCCGCGCGCGCGGCGCGCCACGGCCTGGCCGATGCGCCCGAAGCCGCAAATCCCCAGAGTCTTGCCGACAAGATCCGTACCCCACATACAGCCCCATTGCCAGGCGCGCCATTGGCCGTCGTGAACAAAGTGGTCCGCCTCGATCAGCCGCCGCGCCACGGCCATGAGCAGCGCGAAACTCAGGTCCGCCGTCGCCTCCGTCACCACGCCTGGGGTGTTGGTTACCAGAATGCCTCTTTTTGTGCACGCCGCCACATCGATAATGTCGTACCCAACCGCCACGGCAGAGACGACCCGCAGGCGCGGCGCCTTTTCCACCAATTCCGCGGTGATGGGGGTGCTGGAGCACACCAATCCATCAACCTCACGGCACGCTTCCGCAAGCCGGTCAGGGGGCATGCGCACGTCATCGGGGTTGACGGTGACTTCACAGTGCGCAGCGATTCGCTCCACCGCTTCGCGCTGAAGCGGGCGCGTGACGAAAACTTTCGGCAGGCTCACGGGTTTCTCCCCAAGGGAATTTGAAGGAGGGGTGATACCATAAGGCTTCGGGGAGGTCAATGAAAGAAAACCCCCGGCGCGCGATCAATTCCCTCTGCCGAATCGCATCGAATCTGCTATTCTGGTTAAGCAGAGGGTCGTTTCGCCGTGAGCGAGGTCCTGCGGCGTCTTCACGAATGGACCATCCAGCGCACGCTGGGGTTTCTCCCTTCGCAGTACAAGTGAGATCTTCTTCCTCGTGCCCTTTCACGCGCCGGTGGAGTGCCGCGTGAAAAAACTGCCACTGGGGGTAGGATGTCGGTCGAAATCCTTTTCATTCTGGCGCTACATTCCATAGCGGCTGTCATTTCAGTGGTTGTGGCGATTCGCGACGGCCTGGATGCCCTTCAGATCCTGCGCTGGGCGATCCTTGGATTTGTAACCGGCCTCCTCGGGCTCATCACGCGCTCCAGAATCGACCGCCGCCACTTGCATTACATGCAGGTGGTGCAGGACGCGGTGCTGAACCTGAGCATGGAAATTGTCGCCCTCTACGCCATCCCGCACTTTTTGATGTAGGCGCGCTCAATCCAACCTTGGAAGGGTCACGATAATTCACAATGCAGGCTGGAAGGTGGTTCAGGCTGCTTCCCGGCCGGATCCAGCCGCCGCGCCTGACGGGGATGTGCCAATCCGCATTCCGTAGAACGACCGGTAGATAAAGAAGAACGAGATGGCGAAGAAGATTGCCGCCAGTTCGTGAGTCAGACGGCTGCCACTGGAGGTTGTCAATTTGACGGCCAGTTCCACAGCCAGCAAGCCGAACAAGGTAGTGAATTTGATAATGGGATTGAGCGACACGGAAGAAGTGTCCTTGAAGGGGTCGCCCACCGTATCCCCAACCACCGTGGCGTCGTGAAGCGGAGTTCCCTTTTCCCTCAACTCGACTTCCACGATCTTCTTGGCGTTGTCCCAGGCGGCGCCGGCGTTGGCCATGAAGATGGCTTGATACAGGCCGAAGATGGCGATGGAAATCAGATAACCGATAAAGAAGAAGGGATCGAGGAAAGCGAATGCCAGCGTGACGAAGAAAACGGCGATGAAGATATTCAGCATGCCCCTTTGCGCATACTGCGTGCAGATTTCCACGACCCTCTTGCTGTCCTTTACAGAAGCCTTTTCCACCCCCTCCAGTCTGATGTTGGCCTTAATGAACTCCACGGCGCGATAGGCGCCCGTGGAAACAGCCTGAGTGGAAGCGCCCGTGAACCAATAAATGATGGCGCCGCCGCTTACCAGACCCAGGACAAAGGGCGCGTGCAGAAGCGAGAGCTTGTCCACGTTCGTTGAAAGACCTTCCGTGAGCGTCATAATGGTGGCGAAGATCATCGTCGTGGCGCCGACCACGGCCGTCCCGATGAGCACGGGCTTGGCCGTGGCCTTGAAGGTGTTGCCCGCGCCGTCGTTGGCTTCCAGCATCTCCTTGGCCCGGTCGAAATTCACTTCCAGATTGAAGTCCTTCTTGATCTCCTGATCAACGTTGGGAATGCTCTCGATCAAGGAGAGCTCAAACACCGATTGGGCGTTGTCGGCCACGGGACCATAGGAATCCACCGCGATGGTCACCGGGCCCATTCCCAGGAACCCGAACGCCACCAGGCCAAAAGCAAACACCGGAGCGGCGAGCATCAGGTTTTCAAGTCCCTGCAGGCTGACCCACGAGCCGACGGCCATCAGCGCCATCATGGTCAGGCCCAAATAGTAGGTGGAAAAATTCCCGGCGACGAATCCGGAGAGAATGTTCAGCGATGAGCCGCCTTCGCGCGACGATGACACCACTTCCTTCACGTGCCGCGATTCGGTGGAGGTGAAGACCTTGACCAACTCCGGGATCAGGGCGCCGGCCAGCGTGCCGCAGGAGACGATGGTGGAGAGCTTCCACCAAAGCGAGGACTCGCCGCCGATATCGGGAATGACCACGTACGAAATTGCGTAGGTCAGGCCGATGGAGGCAAACGAAGTGATCCAGACCAGCCAGGTGAGCGGCGATTCGAAGTTCATTTTCTTCGCCGTGGAGTATCGGGCCTTGGCGATGGCCGCGTTGATGAAGTATGCTGCCGCCGCCGCCACCAGCATCATCACGCGAATGACGAAAATCCAAACCAGCAGTTGCACCTTCACCATCGGGTCCTTGACTCCCAGAAGGATGAAGGTAATCAGCGCGACGCCGGTCACGCCGTAAGTTTCAAATCCGTCGGCGGTCGGACCCACTGAGTCGCCCGCGTTGTCTCCCGTGCAATCGGCGATTACGCCGGGGTTGCGAGCGTCGTCTTCTTTGATTTTGAAGACGATTTTCATCAGGTCAGAGCCGATATCCGCAATCTTGGTGAAGATGCCGCCCGCAATGCGCAGCGCCGCCGCCCCCAGCGATTCACCGATGGCGAACCCGATAAAGCACGGTCCCGCGTAATCACCGGGGACGAAAAGCAGAATGATCAGCATCATCAGCAATTCGACGCTGATCAGCATCATTCCCACGCTCATGCCGGAGCTGACGGGAATTTTATAGACGGGAAAGGGCTTCCCGCTCAGGCTGGCGAACGCCGTGCGCGAGTTCGCAAAGGTATTCACCCGGATGCCAAACCATGCCACGCCGTAGCTGCCACAAATCCCGATTACGCTGAAGGCGAGAATGATGACGACGCGGAAGGCTTCATAATGTTCCAGCAAGCCAAAATAAAGGATGATGACCGCAGCAATGAAAACCCAAAGGAGCAGCAGAAATTTGCCCTGTTGGATCAAGTAGGTCTTGCAGGTCTCCCAAATCAACTGGGAGATATCCGCCATGGAGCGGTGTACGGGAAGGTTTTTTACGCGGCTGTAACTGACCAGGCCGAAGAGCAAGCCAAAGACGCAGAACAGAATCCCAAACATCAGCAGTTTGTGCCCGTCAAATCCCAGAAAGTGCGCCTGGGAAAGGTCGGGAAGCTTCAGGTTGGATTCCCCCCCCGCCTCGTCTGCTCCTGCCGCCAGCGCTGCGGAGGACGCGGTCAGCCAGAGCGCCGCTCCCGCCGCCAGCAATCCGGCTGTCCCCAACCGGCGCGGCAGGGCGCGAGTCAGAAATTTCCTCAAGACTCTCGGGACAAAAAATGTCAGGACCCCTGCAAACGCACTCAGAATCGTCATCGCCACGACGTACATTCAGTTTCCTCCGTCCAAACTCGCTCTTTGCCCCCAAAGGCGGGTAGGCGAGGGTCATCTGAATTCCATCTCCGGGAATACTTCCTAGGATAGCTTCAGGTATAAATAATTCATAAATTCGGTGCATCATAGCACGCAGAAAAATTTCCCGTCAAGCGACCGAAAGTCCTAGGACTTGAAGTCATATTGACAGAAAGTCAAAGTCTGGTTCTACGGCTATTTTTGCCGCATGGGACGCGGGCGGCACGGTAATCTTGCCGGCAAGTCGAACTGACGATGCCCGAGATGCAGCCCCTATTACGCGGAGATCAGCGCTGAGGCATGGCGCTCCATTTCCGAAGCGGCGCTGGCCTGTTCGGGATAATTCACGACTTGAATTTCAGCCGCGTAGCGGTTGCTGGCGCCGGAAGCGTCAGCCAGACCCTCCGCCAGTCGATCGGCGGTCTGCTGCGCCAGGGCGAGCTTGGCGCCGGGCAGGACGATTCCGAAGACCTGTGTGGCCAGTCGAAACAGAGAATCTTCCGCCCGCAGTTTTCGGTGAAGGACCTTTGCGGCGTCGCCCAGCGCCACTTCCGCCTGCGGACCGCGGGAGAAGAGCTTGGTCGGCTTGACGCGCACCAGCAGGAGCGAGAGCGGCTCGCTGGTCTGCGCGGCGCGGCGGAAGTCCATGGTCAGGCGGTCCTGAAAATGGCTGAAGCCCATCAATGTTCCCAGAAGCTCGGCGCTCGATTGCTGCTGCACCAGGGCTAATTGCTCATGCTCCTTCACCAGGCTGGAACGCAGTTGGTGGACGACGGTCATGCGATTGATCAGGTAAACGATCATCAGGATGCAGAGCGCGCAAAATCCGAAAAACAGCTCCTTGGAGGGCGCTACGGGGATCACTTCCGCTTTCCCGAAGACGGTCGGGTACATCAGCACGGCCATTCCTCCGCCCAAAACCGCGACCATAATCAAAGCGAGAATGGATAATTGCCGGTCGCGCCGATCGAGCGTCTGCTGGCTGACTTTGTCAAAGACTTGCATCGCGCGCCTCCCTCAGCCGGAATCGGAAACTGCCCCCGCGCGGAGTGGTTGTCGCTGCGTGGCTTCAGCGTGGAGTCGAGGGTAGAGTATGTCACCACTGACGGGGATTTGCCAGCGCTACAGGGATTAAGATATTCTCGCCATTCCGGCTTCATGGGCTTTGGACGACGCATGAGGAGTCATCGTGAGCCGGGATGGAAGGAGCGTATTGATCTTAGTTTATGGCCAACGATACTTTCTTTTCCCTTCAGGGGCAGGTTGCAGTGGTTACGGGCGGAGGGCGAGGCCTCGGCGAGGGAATTGCCGCGCGGCTGAGCTCCGCGGGCGCGCGGGTTGGCGTGCTCGATGTGAACGCCGCCTCCGCTCTCGAGGTTGCGGGGCGCGTAAAAGGCGTAGGCGTCGAGTGTGACGTGCGCTCCGCCGCGTCCGTCCAGCACGCCATCGACGAGGTCAAGCGCCAGCTCGGCTCCGTTCAAATTCTCGTGAACAACGCGGGCATTACCGGGCGCACCGTCCCCATCTGGGAACTCGAAGAAAGCGATTTCGATCAGGTCTACGCCGTAAACCTGAAGGGTGTCTTCCTGATGTGCCGCGCGGTGGTTCCGATGATGATGGCGCAGGGTTACGGACGAATCCTGAACGTTTCTTCCATCGCCGGCAAGGAAGGCAATCCCACCCTAATCCCGTATTCCGCCACCAAGGCGGCGGTGATTGGGCTGACCAAGGCGCTCGCCAGGGAAGTGGTGGGCAAAGGCGACATCACGGTCAATGCCATCTCCCCCGCCGTGGTTCGAACCAAGATCCTGGACGGCGTTGCCCAGGAAACAATTCAGTACATGGTCAGCAAAATTCCCATGGGCCGCACGGGCACCGTGGAAGAAATCGCCGCGCTCGTGCACTTTCTGGTGTCGAA
>JASIKV010000045.1 GCA_030049455.1 Terriglobia bacterium | reverse complement strand
GAGAAGAAGCGCGGGCAGGAAGAATTTCGCATATCGGTCCGCCAGCCGCTCGACGGGCGATCGGCGCTCTTGAGCTTCCTTGACCAGCTCGATGACGCGCGCGAGAGTGGTGCTCTCGCCGCTTCGCGAGACGCGCACCCGCAGGAGGGCATTTCCGTTGAGCGTCCCGGAAAAGACCTCGTCCCCGGGCGACTTGTCGCGAGGCAGGGGCTCGCCCGTCACCGAGCTTTCGTCAACGATTGAAACTCCGGAGTCAACCGTGCCGTCCGCGGGGATGCGCTCACCGCTTCGAACCAGGACGAGATCGCCGGGCGAAAGAAGTTCCGAGGCGATCACCTCCTCGCGGCCATCGCGGAGCAGCGTGGCCGTGCGCGGCATCTGCTCCACAAAGCGCTCAATGGCATCGGTGGTTCGCCCGGCGGCAAAGGACTCCAGTCCTTCGCCAACCAGCACGATGAACATGGCCTCCGCCGCCGCCAGGTTTTGGCCCACGCACAGCGCGGCAACGACCGCAATACAGAGCGCCAGATCCGCCGAAATGCGTTTTTCCAGCAGGGCGGAGAGCGAGTTGTAAAAGGTTTTGTAACCCGCCAATAGGGCGATGATGATGGCGGTGTCGATCCCGAAGAAAGTCTTGAAGACGCCGAGGAAATTGAGCAGAAGCAGCACGCCGACGGCGGCCGCAAAGGAATAATAAATAATTCGCTCTTTCCAGGCTTCCTGCATGTCGCTCAATTCCCGGTATAGGTGATCCACATCGGCGAGACCCAGACAAGTTCACCATCGTCCTGTTCGCCGCGAACGTAGTAATAACTCGTTTTTCCCTTCTGGGGCTGATTGTCCCGCCAGGAGAAATCCACTTGCTGCGAGTTAGGGGAGGCGGAGTAAACAAACTGGCCGTCGCGGATGATGGTGACCTTGGCGAATTTGGAAGTGCCTCGGAGCTTGATGCGGAGCGTCGGCGGGTCGGCGGAGGAAAATTCATCGCCCATCATGTGTGATCCACTCTCAACATCCGCCAGGATGTCGTCGGTGGAGGCGTAGGTGTGACGTTTCTTGAGCGCATCCAGAACCGATTCGCGGGTCAGGTCCTTCACATAAAGATTCGCGTAACTGATATGCGTCGAAACGTGGTCGGAGCTTGCTTCAAATCCCAGACGGTAGCCTTTGTCGAGGGCAAGATTAACGAACCCCTTCGGCCGCCATCCTCCAATGGAATCCTGTTCCCGAATCGATCGCGGCGCGTCGGGCATTTCGTAGCTCTGGCGGTCACCTTGATAGATTTCCACGACCGGTTCGGCATTGGGGTCATTATCGCGCCAATCGGTTCCCATATTGGTGGCGCTGGTGTGTGAGGCCACCACGCCGTCAAATTGCTTCAAGTAGGCATAGAGCATCTGCGTATCCGCGGAGTGCACGGGCTCTTCCGACTGGACGGCGCTGGACAACGTCGAGCCCTTGAACCGGGGGAGCGGGCGGATTCCCCGCTCGACAAAAATGACGTTTCGATGGCCCTCGGGATATCCCACGCTGCGTTCGTAGTTAAACATGGGCGCAAATTTGCCCGGTGTGTAGAAAATATCCGTGAGCTTTTGAGTTATCCACCAGGAATATTCCCTTCCCCCGCCATTGTCGTGATCGCAGCAACCAACCCAGTCGAGTTCCGCGGTATCGAGAATGTAGCGCCACTGGTCGCGCAAGGTGCCGTCACCTCCGCCGTCCATGGAGATTTCACTGTGGCGGTGGAACTCACCGCGAACGATGCGAAGGTTTCCGCCGGCCCCACCGCGATAACTCCGCACCGCCTGAACCGCCGCCTCGTTCCGGGAATCAATGGTAGGAGGCGCGGGCGGGCCGATTCTCGCGGTGGTTACAGAAACGGCCTTCGCCATGGGCCCCAAATCGACCTCGTCGCTCCAAAGATCATTTTCGTAGGGGTCCGGGAATAGATTCGGTGTAAAACCAAACGGATTTGAGTTTTCCTCGACCACTTTATAATCCCGGCGGCCATCGGATGAATTCACCAGGAGCAGCTTGCCGTCCGCGACGCTGATGAGCGCCGGGCGATTGTCTAAAATGTTGTCCGAGTGGTTCAAATAAATCGGCGCGGTCCATTCCTTGCCATTGAATGAAACCAGGTACTCGGTCCACACGGTGCCGATCGGGTTCCACCAGGTGGGATTGGGGGAGCGGAAGGCCAGCCAGATGCGGCCGGAAGCATCTACCGCCAGGCGAGGCAGGGTGTTCCTCACTGTGCCTGAATAGTTGGGTGCCGGTCCGCTATCCACACGATGCCAGGCCCGGCCAACATCCGGGTCAAGGGAATTTGAATCCCCCTGCACGCCCACCTGGTCGGGACGCGCGCTGGGTGCGCCCGCCAGTTTCGATTCGAAAGAAACGTCAGGTTCCACCAGGCGGCCGTCGGGATCCAAAGCAAGCAACGAAACTCGCCGCCCCTGATAGAGCGAAACTCCTGTAGTGGCATAGGCGCCGAAATCCTTTCCCCAGCCACGCCCGCCCTCTTCATATGCAATCCACAAACGTCCCGCCGGATCGTAGGCAATCGAAGGATACGCTTCGTAGCGCGCCGTGGCGGCAATGGGAAGCTCATTTCCCCACGCATTCGCTGAAAAGATGCGGGCGTAAACGTCGTAGTTGCCGTTGCGATAAGAATCCCACGCCACCGCCACATGACCCGATCGGTCCGCGGCAATTGCCGGGTCCCATTCGTCCTTATTGGAGCGTGAAATCTGCTGAGGCGCGGAAAATCCCTCGCCTTCCTGATGCGCCACAAAAATGGCGGCGACGCCCGCGCGCCACCCCTGCCACGCTACCCAAACTTTGCCGCTCGCGTCGGTCGCTGCCACGGGGTCGATGTCGGAGCCCGGCTCGTGTGAAATCCGTATTTGCTGCTCTGGGCCTGAGGCGCCAATCGCCCGCGCATGGACATCAAAGTTGCCTTTGTCGTTCTGCGACCAGAAGACCCAGGCTCGGCCAGTTCCATCGACGGCAACGGCGGTCTTGTAGAGATCGCCTCCCGCGGGGGTGACGGGAACCGCGTCGCTCCATTGTCCGCCTGAGTATTTTTGCGCCCAGATTTGGTCGCCACCTGTCGGCTCGGCATATGCTTTGAAGTCAGTGGGGGCTTCATTCAGTCCGGTGCGAAGTTGATCCGAGTCCGGGCTGTGATGGAACTGCGAATAGGCGAGCCAGAGGTCACCATTGGGGGCGGATGCAATCGAGGGATAGTCCTCTTCTTCGCGCGTGTTGGTCAAACGCATGGCGGCGGGGATTCGATCCACGTAGACGCGGCCATTCAGCAAATACACTCCTGTTGCGTAGGGAACCTCGGAAGCGCGGAAAGTGAATTCACCCTGCGCGGTCTGGAAGGCAAATTCGCTGTCGGCCGTCACGGCGCTGGCCGTAAGGATCACCCCGTTGGCAGTCATTATCTTGGGCACGCCTTCGGCAAACCGGCGCATGGGGCGAGAGGAGAAATGGAAAGTTGTGCCCGCCGCGCTGTCGTCACCCTCAAAGCGCCAGCCTTCGAGCTGGATGGAACCCGCGTCCTTGGCGGTCAGAGATCCGTCCCAGCGCGCCGGCGCGGCGTCCGTTACTCCGCACAGAACACGAAAAGAAGCCGGCGATTGCGCCTGCAGATTTCTACCGAAAGCCAACAGGGATACTAGCGCCAAGGCCACGCTCATGCGCCGCATTACCCACCTCCCTCAACCTTTGAAGCATCACCTTGATTGTCGAGCCGGCGAGTAATATACAACCGCGCGCTGCTGGTGACAATGCTTGGGATTGTGGCCGAATGGTATTTACGACTGGAAGGGCGGGGCTTCAGCCCCGCCGATATGGGGAACGCAATTGAAAAGGCCTTTAGGCCCTGAAGCGATATCACTTCAGGGGCTAAAGTCCCTGCAGACTGCGCCGTCCTTTACGGCGGGGCTGAAGCCCCACCCTTCCGGCTCCCCTCCTCAGATGAGGAGGGGCGGTCCGTCAGCCGACGGACCGGGGTGGTCTGAACACGAGGCGTAGAAAATCGAGGCGGCGGTCTCTGACTGCTTGAACTGTAGCGCGGGTGTCCCCACTCGCGAAGGGGACGCGGCTGGGGACAGCCGCGCTACAATGGGAATCTACATCATCTGCTCAATGATTTTGGGGGTAGCTATAAGTGCTTCGTCGAGTTTCGCGGGATTCTTGCCGCCGGCTTCCGCCAGGTCTTTGCGGCCGCCGCCGGAGCCTTCAACATACACCGCCGCCTGCTTCACAATTTTGCCTGCGTCAAGTTTTGAAGTAAGGTCCTTGGTCACAGCGGCAATCAGGGAAACTCTGCCGTCCGACACGCTGCCCAGCACGATGACGCCGGACTGGAGCTTGGCGCGCAAATCATCCACCATTTGGCGCATGGCTGCGCGGTCCGATACTTCGACGCGCGCCGCGACCACTCGTACACCCTTGATTTCGCGCGCCTGCTGGGCAAGGTCGCCCGCTGCTGTGGCCGCTCGCTTCATCTGCTGCGATTCAATTTCCTTGCGGAGCTTTTTCTCACTCTCGGTCAGCTTTTCAATCGCTTCGATAATCTCGCCGGGCTTGACGCGAAGCGCTGCGGAGGCTCCCTTGAGGGTGTTTGCTTCCGCTCGCAGGTAGTCCAGCACGCCCGTACCCGTCAGCGCCTCAATGCGCCGCGTGCCTGCGGCCACGCTGCTTTCGGAAGTGATTTTGAACAGGCCGATGTCGCCCGTTCGCCGCACGTGCGTTCCGCCGCACAGTTCGCGCGAATAGCTGCCGTCGCCCACGCTCACCACTCGCACACGGTCGCCGTATTTTTCGCCAAACAGCGCCATGGCGCCGGTGGCAACTGCCGCGTCAATGTCCATCACCTGCGTCTGCATCTCTTCGTTGGCCAGCACGTGCTGGTTCACTAAATCTTCGATGTCGAGCAAATCCTGTTCGCTCAGGCCGGCGTAATGGCTGAAATCAAAGCGCAGGCGGTCCGGCGCCACCAGCGACCCCGCCTGCTTGACGTGTGTTCCTAGCGTTTTCCTCAGCGCCGCGTGGAGCAGATGGGTTGCCGTATGGCTCCGGCGGATTGCGTCCCTGCGTTCGGAATCGGCTTTCGCGGTCACCAAATCGCCGACATGAATCCCCTCGCGCGCCACCGCTTTGTGAACGATTAAG
>JASIKV010000396.1 GCA_030049455.1 Terriglobia bacterium | reverse complement strand
ACCAGGCGCGGCTTGGGCATCAAAACGTATTCAAGCACTTTGCCCTCCGCCGGTTGGACGATGGACTTCACCACCTGCGAATCAGCCAGGCGAAGGTATATCTCAACGGCCGAGCCACCCTGCGTCACGGTGGGCTTGTTTTCCTCGCTGAGGATCGGCCCCGTGAGGCGCGGCCCGTGCGCGCGACGATAGAGCCACACCGGTTGAGTCGAGGAATTGTGGATTTGAAGATAAATCCGCGCCGCTTCCGGTTCAGCCTCGAACGGCTTTTGCAACGAGATCGTTAGACGAATTGGGACGGGCCCGCGCCGGCTTGAGACGCATTGCGCGGAGAAGCCACTGCAAGAGCGGAGGCAGCGAGCAAGGCAACGGACAGAATTCCGCAGCCCGGCCGCAGCGACCTAAAGCGAAAATTGGGCTTCAAGCTGAGAACCTCTTGCGTCCCTTTGTACTGATGCGGCTTGGCGTCGCGGCGTTCGGTCGTTTCACGGTCATCTCTCAAATCACCCGCAGGATCAAACACTTCAAGTAATGCGTTTCCGGCACGGTGAGCAGAATGTGATGATCGCGCGACTGCGTGCGGCGCTCCACCACGGCCACGGTGCGGTGGGCGTCGAGCGCCGCTTCCGCCACCACACCGAGCAGGTCAGACTCGCTAACATGGAACGAGCACGAGCAGGTGACCAGGTACCCGCCGGGATTCAGAATCTTCAGCGCGCGCAAATTCAGTTCCTTGTAGCCGCGCAGGGCCGAGTCATGGCTGGCCTTCTGGCGCGCGAACGCCGGCGGGTCGATTATCACCGTGTCGAAGCGCTGCCTTTCCTGATCGGCGGCCTTCAGGAAGTCAAAGCAGTTCGCTTCTTTCCATTCCACGTTTGAAAACCCGTTCAGCTCCTGGCTGCGCTGCGCTTGCTTCAGTGCGTCCGCGGAGGAATCGATGCCGACAACCGAATCGCAATGCGGCGCAAGCGTAAGGGCAAATCCGCCCGTATAAGTAAAGCAGTCGAGCGCCCGCCCGCGAGCGTAGCCGGCCGCGGCCGCGCGATTTTCGCGCTGGTCGAGGAAGCCGCCGGTTTTTTGGCCGCGGCGCAGGTCGAAGCACATTTTCACTCCATTTTCTTCCACCACAATTTCGCTCGCGTCTTCGCCCGCCAGCACGCCGGTCTGCTCGGGCAGGCCCTCGAGCGCCCGCACCGCGGCGTCGTTGCGTTCCAGGATCGCGCGCGGGGCAAATTCCTTTTGCAGGACCTCAACCACCGTGGACTTCAGCCGGTCCATCCCCTGGCTCAGGGTTTGGATGACCAGGCAATCACCGTAGCGATCGACGATGAGCGATGGAAGCAGATCCCCCTCGGCGGCAACGAGGCGATAAGCCTGCGCTCCTTTTGCAACCAGCTCGCGAAACTGAGCGGCGGCGCGAATCCGCTCGGCGATGAAGGCAGCATCGACGGGCCTCGCTTCGCGCGTCAGAAATCGCAGGGCGATTTGGGATTGCGTGCTGTAAAGCGCCTGGCCCCAGAAGTGATTCTTGTGATCGACGATGCGTACCACGCCGGATTCAGCCCCCGAGGAGGTTGCAACGTCGGAACGATAGATCCACACGTGCCCGGAAGTAAGCCGCTCGACGCCGCGGGAAGTAATGGTGACGCTGGGCGCGGTCATTTCTTAACTCTAGCACATGCGAACGACGGAGCGTGCTGAGGGTCAGGGGCAGATTCACCGGCAGATTCGCATTCATAATTCAGAATTCCTCCTTCATAATTCCCAGGCAATGCTTCTGGAAGAATTTGACTACGAAATACCGGCCGGCCTGATCGCCCAGCGGCCGCTGAAGGAGCGTGACGCTTCACGTCTGATGGTCCTGCGCCGGGAGGCGAAGCAGTGGGAAGACCGGAGGTTTCGCGAACTCCCTCAGATTCTTGAACCCGGGGACCTTTTGGTCTTCAACAACACCAAGGTTTTTCCCGCGCGACTGCTGGGCCGGCGCCGGGGAGTCGCCTCGCAGCGCCTGGGGAAGAACAATCCCGCGCAGCGGGGATTCCTGACCGGCGAAACGGAGTTGATGCTGACGCGGCAGGTGAGCGCAGACGTTTGGGAAGGCTTGGTTCATCCGGGGCGAAAGGTTCGGACTGGTGAAGTGCTGGTTTTCGGTGAGGGCGAGCTGGAAGCGGAGATTTTGGGCCGCGGTGATTTCGGGTTGCGCCGGGTGCGGCTGCAGGCTCGCGCGCGGACCATCGAGGAGGCTCTGGATCGCCTGGGCCACGTCCCGCTGCCTCCCTACATCCGGCGCAGCGATGAACAGGTGGACCGCGACACCTATCAAACCGTCTACGCCAAAGTGCGCGGAGCCGTCGCCGCGCCCACCGCGGGGCTGCATTTTACGGAGCGCATTTTCACCGCCCTCAAAAATCGCGGCGTCGAAACCTGCGAAGTCACTTTGCACGTGGGCCTGGGAACATTTCAGCCGGTCCGGGTGAAGCACATCGAAGACCATCAGATGGAATCCGAGCGCTACGAGATTTCGGAGTCTGCGGCGGCCATCATCCATCGCGCGCTGAAAGCTCGGCGCCGGGTGATTGCCGTGGGCACCACCACGGTTCGAACATTGGAAAGCGTAGCGCGCGAAAATGGCGGCAAAATCGTGCCCGGCGGGGGTGAAACTTGTCTGTACGTCACTCCGGGATTCGATTTTCAGATCATCAGCGGCCTGTTAACGAATTTTCACCTCCCTCAATCCACTCTGCTGATGCTGGTTTCCGCATTTGCGGGCAAAGATTTCGTGCTGAGCGCTTATCGCCACGCGGTTGAAGCGGGCTACAGGTTTTATAGTTACGGCGACTGCATGTTAATTGTGTAAATTCCCGGTGAAACCCTCCCACCCCATGTAACCCTTTCGGCACCAACCGCATCTATGCTTGTGGAAGGCAAAATAAAGCCACCGGCTAACCAAAACCGAAGCAGTCCGTCAAAGGAAGTGTAAGCGGTTCGATCCTGCAAAGCCGCAATCTAACTGAGGAAAGCTAGTTTGGATTCAGAAAAATTATGAAGAAGCAGC
>JASIKV010000395.1 GCA_030049455.1 Terriglobia bacterium | reverse complement strand
CTATCAGATGTCGGAATTCTATCACCCGGAATCGGCCCGGGGTGTACGCTGGAATGATCCGGCGTTCCAGATTGCCTGGCCGGAGAAAGTGGAAGTCATTTCGGAGCGGGATCGCACTTATCCGGACTTCCAGGTACGTGGATGAACCTTCTCGACGGTTTGGACGAGGCGGGGCGGCAGGGCCTTGGCAAGGCGATGTATGACTTCGCCGCAGATCTGTTTCCGATTTGCCGGAGCATAACCGGGAACGGCATTCGAGAAACTTTAGGGCGCATCAAGAATCAGATTCCCCTGGATGTCTTTGATGTGGCGACGGGGACAAGGGTTTTCGACTGGACCGTACCCAAAGAATGGAATATTCGCGACGCCTACATCGCGGATTCGGGCGGCAGGCGGGTGGTGGATTTTCAGAAATGCAATCTGCACGTCTTGAATTACAGCGTTCCCGTGAAGGAGAGGATGCCGCTCGAAAAGCTCAAAGCGCATCTATTTACACTTCCAGAATACCCTGATTGGATACCTTATCGCACTTCATATTACAAGGAGGAATGGGGCTTTTGCCTCTCGCACAGTCAGATGGCGCGGTTGGAGGACGGGGAATACACGGTGTGCGTTGATTCCACCCTCCAGGATGGGCATCTGGCGTACGGCGAGTGCTTTTTGGCGGGGCGTTCCTCGGAAGAGGTTTTGATTTCCTGTCATGCTTGCCATCCCTCCCTGGCGAATGACAATTTGTCGGGAGTAACGGTCGCAACGTTTCTGGCCAAACATCTGGCGGGGCGTGATCTTCGCTACTCGTACCGCTTTTTGTTCATTCCGGGAACGATTGGAGCCATCACCTGGCTCGCCCGCAACCCCGAAGCGGCCGGGCGGATTCGCCATGGAATGGTTCTGACGTGCATCGGAGACGCAGGCGGGTTCCATTACAAAAAGAGCCGGCAGGGGAACGCGGAAATCGACCGGGCGGCGGCGCACGTCCTGCGGCATTGCGGTGAACCGGCTGAGATTCTTGAATTCTCCCCTTATGGTTATGACGAGCGGCAATACTGCTCGCCGGGATTCAATCTTCCCGTGGGTTGCCTCATGCGCAGTGTCTGGGGGACCTTCCCGGAATATCACACCTCGGCCGACAATCTGGATTTTATCCGGCCGGAAAAGCTTGCAGGTTCCTTGCGAGTTTGCGCGGAGATTGTTGATGTCCTCGAAAACAACCGCTGTTATCGAAATGAACTTCCGTTCTGCGAGCCCCAGTTGGGGCGCCGAGGGCTTTACGGGCCGGATGCCGGCAGTGAAGAGATCATGGCCCGCCTGTGGGTGCTGAACCTCTCCGATGGCCGGCACACGCTATTGGACATCGCGGAGCAATCTGGTATGGTATTTTCCAGGATCAGTGCTGCTGCCGGGCTGCTTTGCCAGAAGGGATTGCTTTCCGTTTCGACTGACGGCCAGGTGAAATCCGCGGCGAAGGCCGAAGCTTTTCACCCGGCAATTCCCAAGACCAAAGAGGGTTCCCCGAATTGATTTTTCGGTGCCGGAAGTCTCCTCTTGCCAAAGGTGCATACCGATGAGGATTTTGCTGACAGGGCATAAAGGTTATATTGGCAGCGTCGCCGCTCCGATTGTGTCGGCCGCGGGCCACGAGGTTGTGGGCGTAGACTCCGATCTGTTCGCGGGCTGCGACTTCGGCGGACCTGTTCCGCAGATTGCGGAAATCTGCAAAGACCTGCGCGACCTTACCAGGGCGGATTTGGAGGGCTTCGAAGCCGTCATGCATTTCGCCGCCCTCTCCAATGACCCGCTGGGCGACATCGATCCCAATCTGACCTATGACATCAACCACCATGCCTCCGTCCGCCTGGCGGTTCTGGCCAAGCAGGCGGGCGTGCGCCGCTTTGTTTTTTCCTCCTCGTGCAGCACTTACGGCGCCGCGGGAGACGATTTTCTGGATGAGACCGCGGCTTTGAATCCCATCACGCCCTATGGCGAGTCCAAGGTGCTGGTGGAACGTGACATTGCGCCCTTGGCTGACGACGATTTCAGCCCGACTTTCATGCGAAATGCCACGGCCTATGGCGCCTCGCCGCGCCTCCGTTTGGATATTGTTTTGAACGACCTGGTAGCTGCGGCCTACACCCAGGGTAAGGTCTACATCAAAAGCGATGGGACGCCCTGGCGCCCCATCGTGCACATTCGCGACATCATTGGCGCCGCCTTGGCCGCTGTCGAAGCGCCGCGCGAAGCTGTTCACAACCAGATTTTCAATGTGGGCATTACGGAAGAGAACTATCGCATCCGCGAAATTGCCGAAATCGTCGCAGAAACGGTTCCCGGCTCGCGCGTGGAGTACGCCCCGGGCGGCGGACCCGACTTGCGGTGCTATCGCGTCACCTGCGAGAAGATTCTCCGGGTCCTTCCAACCTTCCGCGCCCAATGGAATGCCCGCAAAGGCGCGCAGGAGCTCTACGAGGCTTATCGCAAAGCCGGACTCACCCGCGAAGATACGGAATCCGGCCGATACGTTCGCCTAAAACACATTCAGCGTCTGATGAAGGCCGGAAAGTTGGATTCGTCCTTGCACTGGAGCGCGGAACGGGCGGGGTCGGCCGTAAACGCCTGAACTTCTTCCGGATTCACGAGGCAATCCCCAAGTGACATCGACTTATACAGCCGAAATTCAACAGCAGGCTGCCACCCAAGCCTGCCGGTTTTGCCATGCTCCGCTTACCCGGACATTTGTGGATCTGGGGATGTCGCCGCTGTGCGAAACCTATCCCTCCGCGGCCGACCTGAACCAAGGCGAGGTTTATTATCCCCTCCACGTTTATGTCTGCGAAAAGTGCTTTCTGGTTCAGTTGGAAGAATATGAGAAGCCCGAAAATATTTTCAGCGACTACCCTTATTTTTCATCGTTCTCCGATTCCTGGCTGAAGCACGCCGACAATTATTGCGGAATGATGACCGCGCGCTTCGGTTTAAACGCTCAAAGCCTGGTGGTGGAAGTGGCCAGCAACGACGGTTACTTGCTCCAGTATTTCGTTCACAGGGGAGTGCCGGTGCTGGGCGTCGAGCCCGCTGCGAATGTGGCGAAAGTGGCAGTGGAAAAAGGCGTGCCGACGCTCGTCCGCTTTTTCGGAACGGAGTTGGCGAAGACCCTGGCGGCCGAGGGGCGGAGCGCCGACGTGGTTTTGGGAAACAACGTCCTGGCGCAGGTCCCGGATTTGAATGATTTTGTCGAAGGGCTCAAGATTCTGTTAAAACCCCATGGCGTGTTGACCCTGGAGTTCCCGCACCTGCTGCGCCTGATTGAGCACAACGAATTTGATACAATTTACCACGAGCATTTTTCGTACTTCTCCATGCTGACCACGGTAAAGATTCTTGAGGCGCATGACCTGAAGGCTTTCGACGTGGAAGAATTGCCGACTCATGGAGGTTCGCTTCGCGTTTTTGCCTGCCGGGCGGAAAACCACTCCCACAAAGCCACGGGCAACGTCGAACGCGTCCTTATCAATGAGCAAAGCGCCGGACTGGGTTCGCCCGAGGGGTATGAAAGTTTCGCGCGTCAGGTGCAAACCACCAAGTTTGCGCTGGTGGAATTCCTGATGAAGGCGGCGCGAGAGGGCAAGAGCGTTGCCGGTTATGGGGCGCCGGGCAAGAGCGCCACCCTGTTGCATTACTGCGGGATTGGGAAGGACTTGATTGCTTACACGGTAGACCGAAGCCCTTATAAGCAGGGCCGGCATCTTCCCGGCACCCACATCCCCATCTACCCTCCGGAGCGGATTCGCCAGACCCGGCCGGACTATGTTTTGATCCTGCCCTGGAACCTGAAGAACGAGATCGTCGGCCAGTTACAGTACATTCGCGAGTGGGGCGGCAAATTTGTCGTGCCGATTCCTGAAGTGGTCGTGGAATAGGAGCGGAGGTCGGGCATGAAAGTTGTTTTGTTTTGCGGAGGCGCCGGGATGCGCCTGCGAGGATACTCGGAAGACGTGCCCAAGCCCATGGTGACGATCGGTTCGCGGCCCGTGCTTTGGCATGTCATGAAGTACTATGCCCACTTCGGGCACAAGGAATTCATTCTCTGTCTCGGATACAAGGCGAATGCCATCAAGGACTATTTCCTTCAGTATGAGGAATCGGTCTCCAATGACTTCGTATTCTCGCACGGGGGGCGCAAGCTCGACTTCACACAACGCGACATCGACGATTGGACGATCACGTTTGTCGATACGGGACTGAAGTCGACCATCGCGGACCGCCTGCGCCTGGTTGAGCCGCACCTGAAGGGCGATGAGATTTTTCTGGCCAACTACAGCGATGG
>JASIKV010000394.1 GCA_030049455.1 Terriglobia bacterium | reverse complement strand
AACGCGTCGCCAATTCCTCCGCAAGCGACTCGGCCTTCTGGGAGTCTCCCGCTAGAGCCAGCGCCAAAGCGGCATGGCCCATTGGATAAGATTCGTGCCCGCTCTCCAGGGCCTCCGCAGCGTGCACGCGCGCTTCCGGCGAGTGTCCCATCAACGCTTCATCGATGGCCCACATCGAGCTCGCATCGGCAACCGCGCCTTGCCGGCCCGCGGCTTTCGAATATTCGATCGAACGCTGGAAAAGCCCCCGGGCTTTTTGGAGCTCGCCTCGTGAAGCTGATGCCATACCTTCACCTTCCAAAGCGCTGCCCTGGCGTGGAGTCCCTTTTGCCGAATCCGCTTCCCTTTGCATTGCTGCCGCATCGTCCTGAACGAAGCCAATGGCGTAGCGAATTGAATGAAACGACGTGAACTCAATCCTCTGTGCAGCCGCCTGGTCCAAAACGGCCCGCGCTTCGTCCAAGCGATTCAAGCAGTAATAAGCGACCGCAAGATTCGAATAGGCATACGGGTCTTTTGCGTCCACTTGGTTTAATTCGGCTTGTTCAATGGGAATGGATTTCTCGAATTGCCCGGCGCGGTTGTACGTCAGGCTCAGGTTGTCATAAGGGACATTGTCGCGCGGGAAGGTCTCCTTCCACAGATCGTAAGTCTCAATCACTTTGGGGAGCTCGCCGGTGACCGTGTCGTAATAGTGAGCGGAGATGTAGAGTTTTTCTCGCTCGCCGGCACGATCACGAAGCTCGAAGGCTTTAGCAATGGTCTGGTTCGCCACATCGCCCTGGTTCAAATTGGAATAACAGATGCCCAGGGTGGCGTAGGCCATGGCAAAGTTCGGATCGAGCTCGACGGCGTGCTTCAGGAAGGGGATCGCCTTGTCGTCCGCTCCCGCGGCATGCAGCTCCTGGCCCTGACTGAATGCCTCAAGGGCTTCGAGCGAAGACGTGGTGGCTTGTTCGAGAGGTTTATCGAATTTCTGAATCGACGCCAGAGATTCGCCCAATTTTGCGCGCAGGTTAGAGGCAGTTTTGCCCAGCGCGTCCAGCACCTGCTCCTTGCTGCTCGCCTCCGCCTCCGCGCTTGCCAGGGAATCCCCGGTTTGGGCGTTCACGGCTTCGAGAGTGACGACGTAGCGGCTGCCCAGGCTGGCGATGCTGCTGTTCAGCGTGGCCTTCAACCCTTCCCGCTGGCAAATTTGGCGGCCGATTTCCTTGGTTACGCGCGCGTCCGGCGACTGGCCCATGAACTTCAGCGCCTCCTGAATTTTGGCGTCGGGATATACATTCAGGAAAGGCGATTGTTCCAGGTCCACCACCAATGCCCGCTTGAGTGTCCCGTCGAACACCGCGTCGCCGGTGGTGTTCACGAAATCGGTCACCAGGATCGTATCTTTTTCGGTCAGCTTGGGCGCGCGATGTTGGTAGAGATAGAACGCCGCCGCGCCCGCCACGATAACCGTCACGATGGCCGCGGCAATCAGCCAGCGGTTGCGCGCCGTGGGCTGAGGGCGAGCAGGTTCGATCGTCGCAGCCGCGACACCTGTGCTGCTCGCTGCCGCCTGCACCGGGCCGGAACTCGGTGGCGCGGCCGCAGTGGCTGCTGCAGGCGTGGCGGCGGAAGCGGGCGCAATAGCCGCCGACGGCCTGCTGCTCTCTCCCGCTGCGGCAGGCGGGCTGGGCGCGGAGGTTGCGCTCGGCAGGTCTGTCCGGCTCGCGGCTTGCAGCTTGGCCGAATCCATTTCGCGCTTCAAGCGCTTCAAATCGGCGCGCATTTCCGCCGCGGTCTGGCTGCGCAGGTCGCGGTCCTTTTCCAGCGCCTTGGATATAATGCGCTCCAGCTCCGCAGGAACATCGGGGTTGATGCGCACCGGAGCGGTGGGAGTCTTGTGCAGAATAGCGTCAAAGATGGCGACGTTGGAATCGCCGCGGAAGGGCAGCGTTCCCGTAGCCATTTCGTACAGGACCACGCCGAAGGAAAACAGGTCGGAGCGCGCGTCGAGTTCTTCGCCCAGCGCCTGCTCCGGCGACATGTACGCCGTGGTGCCCACCGTCGATCCCGGACTGGTCAGGTGCTCCTCCGCCACCGTAGGGAGCGATGCGACCTGCGAACCGGAAGGCGCGCCCTTCTGTGCAGCCTTGGCCAGGCCGAAATCCAGAATCTTTGCCTGGCGCCGTTTGGTAACAAAGAGATTTGCCGGCTTGATGTCGCGATGCACAATGCCCGTGGAGTGAGCCGCGTCCAGGGCATCCGCGATTTGAATTGACAGGTCCAGGAGTTCGTCAATCCTGACAGGCTTTTGGTTGATGCGATGCTTCAGCGTCTCGCCTTCCAAGAACTCCATGGCGATGAACGGCTGGCCCGCGTGCTCATCGATATCGTAAATCGTGCAGATATTGGGGTGATTCAACGCCGAAGCCGCCTGCGCCTCGCGCTGGAAGCGCTCCAGCGCCAGCGGATCCCTGGCGAGGGTTTCGGGAAGGAACTTGAGCGCCACAAAACGGCGCAGCTTGGTGTCTTCAGCCTTGTAAACCACACCCATTCCGCCGCCGCCGAGCTTTTCTAAAATGCGGTAATGGGTAACTGTTTCGCCCGTCATGAGAAATACGGAATGATCTAAAGCATCTTAGGATTCGGCACGCGGTTAGTCAAATAGAAAGGATAGAGGGCCGTATTACTGCAACGGCCAGCCGGGTGCGGCGAATCATCGGGGGCCGGGCATGGCTTCGCCTCAACGGATGAAATCCGCACACCACCCCACCTTGGGTAGCTTCGCCTGCTTGCGCCCTCGCCTGAGATTATTCATTTTCTTACAGGTTCAATTCCATGTATGCGCCAGCCACATACTTGACAAACGCCGGGTGGCGCGTGCATCGTATTTCAAACACGCGCCCAATGCTGTTGCCCCTCAGATTGGTCGCAAAGCGTGGGCCGGGTCGCAGACATAATCATTCATGTTTGCGCCACCCGCGATCAGGCCTGCTTGCCTGTGTGGGATTGCTTGCACGCCCGGCCTGATGTAACATGCTGCCACCTCAGGAGCCACCGTATGGAGAAGAAAACGTACTTCGACTACTTTGGCGGCGAGACGGCTGGGGCGCCGGAGGGCGTTGGAGAACCAGGCATTCCCAGTCCGAAAACCGCTCCCCGTGGTGGGCGCCTTTCGGAGCGCATTCCCATCGGAATGAGCGTCAAAATTCAGAATAAAGAAGGCGCCGAGGATTTCGCAACCACCCGAAATGTCTCCAACCGCGGAGTTTGTTTTAAGAGCACCAAGCCTTACAAGGTGGACGAAGAAGTCATGGTGGAATTGTACGTGGGCCCCAACCGCCATGTGGGCCCGCTGCCCGGCCGCATCGTCTGGTGCGTTCCCGAGGGCGAGATTTGGGAGCACGGCGTCACCTGGAGCAAAAAGGTGAACATGGGCCTGGCAACCTCTGCTCCCACCGCCGACCCGAAATAGCCCGAGGTCCGCCCGCCCTAACCCCCTAGAAAAGAGGTGTCCCTCAGCAAACGGGCTCCTCTGAGACACTCTTCTCCTCCGCCGCACTCATGCGATCACGTGCAGGGAAAATCAACTCCAATCCTTTGAACGCAGCTTCAGGAATTCTGGCTCTCGACCAGTTGCTTGGCCCGCTGCGCGGCGCGCACCACGGCTTTGATCAAGGTTACGCGCAGGCCGCCTTCTTCGAGCTCGAGCAAACCGTCAATCGTGCAGCCGGCGGGCGTTGTGACCATGTCTTTCAGCTTGGCGGGATGCTCGCCCGTGTGCAGGACGAGCGAAGAGGCACCCAGCAATGTTTGGGCGGAGAGTTCGGTGGAAAGTTCACGTGGCAGGCCGAGCTTCACGCCGCCTTCCGCGAGCGACTCGATCATCAGGTAGACGTACGCAGGGCCGGAAGCGGAAAGCCCCGTGATGGCGTCCATGTGCTTTTCATCCACCACCACCGTGCGGCCCATGGAGCTGAAGATTTCCCGCGCCAGCGCGACGTCATCGGCATCGGCGTCGGGGCTGGCGGCGAGCGCCGTCATGCCCTGGCGAACCAGGCAGGGAGTGTTGGGCATGGCGCGCACAGCCCGCGCCGGGCGGCCCAACTCCCGCGCGATCAACGCCGTCGTGACCGACGCCGCGGCGGAAATGATCACCGCATCCTTCCGCAAAACCTTCTTCACTTCGTGCAGGAATCCCTTCACCTGCTGTGGTTTCAAGACGATTAATACCAGGTCCGCGCCCTTAACTGCCTGCATATTATTGGTGTGAGCTTTCACACCGTACTTTTCAGCAAGAAAATCCGCGCGCGGCCGGTGAGCCACCGTCACTTCCACTCGCTCGACGGGAATAAGTTGTGACCCGAGCATGCCGCTGAGCAGACCTTCGCCCAGCTTGCCGCAGCCAATCAGCGCCAGCTTCTTGATACGGCTCTCAAAATCCCGCGCCCCGCGCACAGTCTTGGTTTCAGTCGATCTCATAATGTCCTCATCAAATAAAGCAGGGGCGGCCGAAGAACCGCCCCTGCGAATTCTTCACACGGTTCCGCGATTACTGCCGCGCCGCAGCCTGCGCCGCCGTTGCCTCCCCTTTGGAGGTGGAAATCCACGGCATCATCTTGCGCAACTCGCTCCCGACTTTTTCAATCAAATGCGCGGAGGCCTTTGCGCGCGTATCCAAAAAGTGCTGGCGGCCCTTGGCGTTCTCGTCCATCCACTCTTTCGCGAAGGTGCCGTTCTGCACGCCGGCCAGAACTTTCTTCATGGTCTCGCGCACGTGCGCGTCAATCACCTGCGGGCCGCGCGTGTAATCGCCGTACTCGGCCGTGTCGCTCACCGAGTAGCGCATGTATTTGATGCCGCCCTGATAAATCAGGTCAACGATCAGCTTCAGCTCATGCAGGCACTCGAAGTAAGCGATCTCCGGCTGATAACCGGCGTCCACCAGCGTCTCAAATCCCGCGGTGATGAGCGCGGACACCCCGCCGCACAGCACCGACTGTTCGCCAAAAAGATCCGTCTCCGTCTCTTCCTTGAACGTAGTACGGATCACGCCCGCCTTGAGCGATCCAATTCCCTTCGCGTACGCCAGGCCCGTTGCTTCGG
>JASIKV010000393.1 GCA_030049455.1 Terriglobia bacterium | reverse complement strand
CAGATACCTGCTCCAATCTCCTCGTCGACTACTCTGAACGTCTCCGAAGTTGTTGCGCTGCAGGACAAAGTGGTCGAGAAAATCCGCACGTGCTACGACCCGGAGATTCCGGTGAACATCTACGACCTGGGCTTGATCTACAAAGTGACCGTTGAGCCCACGGGCGAAGTTCACGTCAAGATGACGCTCACCGCGCCGGGCTGCCCCGCCGCCGGCACGCTTCCCGGCGAGGTGGAGGACAAAATTGTGGTCATTCCCGGAGTGAAAGCCTGCAAGGTGGAAGTGGTGTGGGAGCCGCCCTGGGATAAGAACATGATGTCGGAGGCCGCAAAGCTTCAGTTGGGATTCTTCTGAGATTTGCAATTTCAGATTTGCGATGGGTGAATGAACTGCCGGGATCCTCTCAGGATTTGCGATTTCAGATTAATCATCGTCCGGCAATGCCTGCGGCTGTTCGGTGACTCGCCTCTCAAAGGGGCCTGACCACTACAGCCAGAAAATAACCCCTCACCCTATCACCCCTTATCCCTTCTTCCCTCTCCCCTGGGGAGAGGGAAGAGGGGGAGGGGAGTTGGGGTGAGGGGTTCTTTCGAAACTGCGATTCTCGCAGCGCGGGCGGTTCCACTGTTCGCTGCTCAGAAGTCAGTCAGCACACATGATCACCTCTCCACTCAACGACTATCACGTTTCGCAGGGTGCGGCGCTGGGGGAATACCACGGCGCGATGGTACCGGCGCGCTTCACCGACGCGGCAGCGGAGAATCACGCGGTGCGCACGGCCAGCGGACTGTTTGATTTTTCGTTCCGCGCCAAATTCCTGCTGAAGGGCCGCGATCACGCGAAGCTGCTCCAGCGGCTGGTTTCAAACGACGTCAAGAAACTCACGCCCGGGCAGGGAACTTACGCCACGCTTCTGAACGCCCAGGGACACATCGTGGTTGATCTGCGATTGTATTGCGCGGAGGGCAGCATCATCGCCGATACCGACGCGGACCTGCGCGACAAAGCCCTTCAGAGCCTTCGCAAATACATCATTGCCGATCAGGTGGAACTGGAGCCGCTCGACCTGTTCGCCATCGCCTTCCAGGGCGTGCGCGCGCGGGGACTTCTGGAAAAGACGCTGCACATCGACCTGCCGGCAATGCAGGAATTCGACCACTTTGCCGCGAATTACGCGGGCTTCCCCATCCGTGTCGTGCAGGCTTCCAGCACCGGCGAAGATGGCTACGAAGTGTGGACCAACGCCGCGGGCATGGAGCCGATTTGGGGCGCGGCGTGCGGGCAGGCGCCGACGTACAACATGCTCGCTTGCGGCACGGAGGCGCTTGAAACCTTGCGCATTGAGGCGGGCATTCCGCGTTATGGCGCGGAGCTGGGCGAAGACGTGATTCCGCTTGAAGCCGGCCTGCTGAACGCCATCAGCTTCAACAAGGGCTGCTACATCGGCCAGGAAATTGTGGAGCGCGCCCGCAGCCGCGGCCACGTGAACTGGAAATTGATGGGATTGATCGTGAAAGGCGGGCAACCGCTCAGCGTTGGCGAGAAGGCTTCGGTTGAGGGCAGGGAAGTGGCGGAGGTCACCAGCTCCTGCGTGTCGCCATCGTTCGGTAAACCCATCGCGCTGGCATACCTTCGGCGGGAATTTGCCGAACCGGGCAAGCAATTAAACTTTGATTCTGGTCATGCGGCGGAGGTTGCAGCGCTGCCCTTTCCGTATGCCGCGAAGCCGGCTCGGCCCTGAGGCATGCCCTTAGAGGGACGGCAGCGGTTGTCCGAGCTGCACCGCCATCAGCGCGAATGATGCGGCGATGATCAAAGCGGAGAGGACGGCAAGGGCATTCCAAAGGTTTTCGCCGGGGCGCGTTGCGGGCTCACCCTCGGGTATGAAGTAGCCGAGCGCCAGGCCGCTGAGCAATCCGCCCAGATGGGCGGCATTATCCACGCTGAACCCGGGGAACACGAAGCCAATGGCGCCAAAAATCCCGATGTAAATCACCCAGCGCCAAAGCTGGCGGCGATAGTCTTTTCCCATGCTCCCGTGATGGAAGCTCGCCCCGATCAGGATGCCGATCAGCCCCATGATTGCGCCGGATGCGCCCGCGGATTCAACGCCGGGATTCCACCAGAGGCTCAAGGCGAAACCCGCGACACCCGTGGCCAGGTAGAGCACAATGAACTTGGTGGTGTTGAACAGGGATTCCACTTCCGGCCCCAAATCCACCAGGCACCAGAGGTTCATTCCAATGTGCAGAAGGCCAACGTGCAGGAACATGGCCGTGACCAGCCGCCACCATTGGTGATCGAAGATTATCAAAGCGCCGTCTCTGTCGCCCAGGCGCCTCAACACCTCGCCGCTGACGCCGCCCATGGATGGCGCGCCATACATTTGTGTGGACGCGGAATTCTGCGTCATATACCACTCGATGGCGTAGAGCGCGAGATTGATGGCGACCATCACGGAGCTGGCCGTGGTGGGGATGGGGATGACGCCCAGGATGCGTCCGGGCGAACTGGCGCCGCGGGCGCGCGTGGGGCCGGTGGCCTCACCGCAGAGCGGACAGGTCCTGGCGTCGCGATCGATCAGTGCGCGGCAGTGCGGGCACATGCGCACTGAAGCGGCCGAAGGATTTTCCTGGGAACCCAGGGATGAAGCGAAGGCCTTCTTGATTCGCTGCCATTGGAACCACAATTTCGGAGGTAGAGACATTCACAGACCTTTTTTGAGAGTGCAATACCAAATTATATCTGACGTTCCGCACCTTCAGGGATTTCATTTGTCCCGCGCGCGCTCGTTGGCTAGAATGAGCGGCAGACGGGAGCATTTCGATGAAATTCGAAGATGCAGGACGCGCACTCGATCGCGAACTCGAAAAGCTGCGGAAGTGTTTTGATGAAAACGTCCGCCCCCAAACTCGAGTGGAGATGGCGGAGTACCTGCGCAAGGCCGCCGAGCGGCTGGGGAAGCTGGCCGAGCGGCTGGAAAAAGCGAAGCCCTGACGGTGTGCTGAGCGACTTCAACAAGCGGCCGCGTGGAAAGCCATCCTTTGCCGCAGCCCGAATCGGCGCGGCGATGGCCGTGCTGCTTTGCGCCGCCGCGTGCCGTCATCGCTCGAACGCGCCGTCACCCAGCGCGAAGAACGTTCCTCCGGTGCCGTCGCCGGCCGGCGCGCCGCCCTCGGAGCGCAATCCCTCGGCGCCCATCGTTCAGGGTGAGGAGGGCATCGCGTCGTGGTACGGCATCCCCTACCACGGCCGCCACACCGCGAGCGGCGAAATCTACGACATGTACAAGATGACTGCGGCGCACCGCACACTGCCTTTTGGAACGCAGGTGCGCGTTCACGATCTGGACAACGGCAGCGACGTCACCGTGCGGATCAACGACCGCGGACCGTTTGTGGAAGGGCGCATCATCGATCTCTCCAAGGCCGCCGCGCAGGCGATGGGCATGCCCGGCCTGGCCAGAGTGCGGCTTGAAATTCTGGGGCTCGGCGAGACTTCCCAGGCGCCGGTCTTTGCAGTTCAAGTCGGCGCCTTTCGCGACCCCGCCAACGCCGGCCGGCTGAAATCGCTGATGCAGGCCAACTACGGGCCGGTCGAGATCCAGAGCTTCGACCGCGGGGACGGGCTTTTCTACCGCGTGCGAGTTGGTCATGAGAATTCCGAGGCCGCCGCCCAGGAATTGGCGGTCAGGCTTCGCAGCTCAAACATGGCCTCGCAAACTTTCGTTGTCAGGATAAACTAACTATGGATTGCCTTTTCTGCAAGATCATCGACCGCAAGATTCCCGCCCAATTTGTGCATGAGGATGAGCACGCCGTGGCGATTCAGGACATCAACCCGCAAGCGCCGGTTCATCTGCTGGTGATTCCGCGCAAGCACCTGGTGGCGCTCAGCGATGCCGCCGCGCAGGATCAGATGTTGCTCGGTCACCTGCTCAGGATCGGAGCTGAATTAGCTCGTGAGCGCGGCTTGGAAGCGCAAGGCTTTCGCACCGTAATCAACAACGGCGCGGGCGCCGGACAGACCGTCTTCCATCTGCACGTTCACGTGTTGGGAGGGCGGCCGTTTCATTGGCCGCCGGGTTAGCGGGTGGAGCAAAGCGATCCGGGAAGCCGGGTCAGCGCACTCGGGCCAGCAGGTTCTCTTCATCGATCAAGACACGCTCGGGTTTTCGCGCCACGGTGAATTTGAACCGCGCCCCGCTCACACCCACCACCACTTGCCCGAGCGTGACGCGCCGTTCACGAAGGTAGTCGGCCTGCAATTTGACCGGCATTTCAAACTCTTCCGGCACGCCGCTCTGCTCGATGGAGCCCTGCACAACAAACCGGCCGTCGGGAAGGGGGCGAACGTCCGTCTTCAGGGTGTAGTTGGGTATTCCGGTGTTATAAACCCACTCGTTGAAGAACCAATCGAGACGGTGATTGTGGTCCAGATCGCTCTGGGGAGTCATGTACTTCGCGGCGAAGCGGACGAAATCCTCAGTGGTTACCGATTGTCCCTGGTTGCGATCGGCAAAATCACGCAGCATGCGGAAGAAGCGGGCGTCCGAACCCGTCGCGGGGTCAGCCAAAACCTCGCGCAGCATGTGAAGAACCCAGCAGCCCTTTTTGTAGATGATGTTGGAATAGCCCTGGGGATCGAGCGAGCTGGAGAGGCGGTACCCGAGCCAGATGGGCCCGCCCGATTCCACGGTCGCGCCCCCGGTGGTCTTGGCCAGCAGGTCCTCCTTGTAGTTATGCAGCAGGTCGTCGAGATGGTGGCGGCCGTCCTTGCCCTGCGAGATGAACATGGCCGCGGCGTAGCTGGCCAGGCCCTCGGAAAGCCATTGGTCGTGGTAGGTTCGCCAGCCGAGCAAATTTCCCCACCACTGATGAGCAATCTCGTGCGCGATCACCAGCGGTCCCAGCGGATCGCCGCCGCCCTTCACCGCGCCGAGTTCCCACCGTTGGCTCTCCGGCAGGAATGAAAGTGTGGGCAAGTACACCAACTCCGGCCATCCCTGTCCGAAGCTGCCGGGTGCTTGCGAGATCGACAAGCGTGGGTAAGGGTAAGGTCCGAAAAGCGTGGAATAGTATTGCACCGCCTGCGAAGCGATATCGGCAACGTTGCCCAGTGACGCCGAGGGCGTGAGGGCTGAGGGAAAGGGTGGCGGGGGTGGAACTACATTCGACGGTGGGCCGGGGGTTACGAGCGGCCCCGTCTCCACAGGATCGCGCCGCTTGGCCAGCGAGCTCTCCGCTTCCGGCAAGGCGTAGACCATGACATCGGTTTTTCCTGAATGCCGCTCGGCCGAAATGTATGCCCCCAGATTGAACCCGGAGACACGGAAAATGCCGTCGGATTGCCATCGGCTCTCCGTCCATTCGTCGGAGGTCTTTTCCTCCACCCGCGCACCCGTGGCCACCAACACCAGCTTGTGCGGATAGCGAAAGGTCATGGAGTATTGGCTGGGAAAACCGATGTCGATGTGCGGATACCAGCTTCCGCGCGCACCCACGAAAAGGACCCCATTCCCTTGGTCGGCAATGACGCTGCCGTGGTAGTGCCAGATCAAACGGAACCGCTCGCCGGGCGGGTAAGGCCGGGGCAGCACAATATCCACGTGATTGTAGGGACGGGACTCGGCGTGAGAGCTGTCGAGCGGCTGGCCTCCGATGACGGGAATGACGGTTCCGTGCTCATCTTCCACACTCGTAACGTCCAGCCATCGCGAAAGCGCAAACGTAATAACTCGGTCGTTCGCCGATCGCGATTCAAGTTGGATCTCCGCGCGCCCTTCCAGGCTGTGATCCGGCTGTATCTGCACATCCAGTGCATAGGACAGCGCTTCGGGGCGGCCTCGCAGAGGGTCCGCGGGCGCATCATTCGAATCCGCTGCCGGGAATGAACACCAAACATCATCGAATTCCTGGGGACCAACCTTGCGCACGGCGCTGAGCGTGAAGGGTTCAGCCTGCCGTTCATCGTCTTCCAAGTCGAACACTCCAAGGCTTTCGCCTCTCACCCTCGCGAAGAAGTAAGGATGCGTAGGGTCGCCGATCAGGTCTTTGAGAATGCGGACTGAAGTTTCCAAATTCGGCGGCTGTGCGACTCCCACCCAATCCGCGGAAAAGGGGTCGGGCTGTTCGACGTCATCGGGATCAGGTGGGCGCGATGCCGCTTTCAATTCCTGGGCCGTCTGGTCCGTGAAACGCAGGTAGGCAGAATCGATATTCTCCTCCAGCACGGGCGCGTGCGTGAACTGCGCCAGGTTGCGCTTCTCGGGGCCGTCCGGCGGAATCATCAGGACCTCGCCCTCGCCCCAAAAGACGGCCCCTGTAATTTTCCCCTGCACGGGCCTCATGAATGCCACAAAGCCCCGATTAAAATACAAGTTCACTCGCGAGCGTGTCAGGTGGCAATCGCGGATTACGTAAATCTGCGAAGGATCCAGGGTGATGCCGTTCAGTTGCTTGATCAAATCGAGAGGGTCAGGGGCGGTTTGGGCGGCAGCGGGAACGGCGTGCAGTGCGCCGGCAAGCAATACGAGCGCCAGGAGAGGAATTCCCGGCTGCCTTTGCCCCCGAATTGCTTTTCTGCGAATCATCGCTTGCCTTTAAGGCGTCTTCGACAAATGTAGCGCGGGAACCGGCTGCCGTCTTGTCCTAATTTGGAAGGTGGACCGCCGTAGAAGGCGGCAGGTGCCGGCCGGGGCGCTCAACTCGACGCGGCGAGCGGCACTATTGTATGATGCGAAAAGAATGGGTCACCGCGCCGAAATGCGAAATAAATATTCGCGCCGCTGGAGTCAGGTGTGGGTTCACTGCCTGTTGGGCGGACTGTTGATCGCGCCTTCCATTTTAGTCGCTGATGTTATCTATCTGAAGAACGGAAGAAAGATTGATGCCCAGGTAATTAAAGAAGACGAAAAGCAAATTTACTTTGAGGCGAGCGGCGGTGAGTTCGCGATTCTGAAATCGAGCGTGGACCACGTGGAGAAGTCCAATGTCCCGGCGGAGGCGCCGCCTTCGGCCCGGCCCGCTCGGGACATCCCCTTGCCCCTCGCGCCGCCTGGGGATTCGGCAGTGGAGGCGGGTTCGCCGGTCATCCACGATAATGCCGTTGATGAAGCCTACCTCGCGCGGTTGACCGATGATGCCGCGACCCACCCCACTGCGGACAATCTGCACAAACTCAAGCAGGGGCTTCAGTCCGCGGCGGTGTTCCTGAGCCGCAAAGGGCAGCCGGAAGCAGCTATCGCCAAATATCGCGAGGCGCTGAAGTACATGCCGCACGACCATGAGCTGGACCTGGCGCTCGGCTACCTGCTCTGCAAGCAGGAACACTATTTCGATGCGGTTGAACTGCTGTTGCCGGAAGCGGACCGATATCCTCGCGACCCGGATTTTCGCCTGCTCTTGGGCTCGGCTTACTACGGCATGGAGGACCTTGACCAGGCGATCTCGCAATGGAACAAGGCCCTGGCCATTGCCGAAAATCCTCAACTGCGCGACGCGGTGGCGAAGGCGCAGCGCGAGCGCGAGGTTTCAGGTTCTTACCAGGAAGTTCGCAGCGAGCATTTCCTGCTGCGATACGATGGACAACAGAATGACCGTCTGAGCCAGGAGATTCTGAACAGCCTTGACGAGTCGTTTCAGAACCTGGTGTTGGACCTGGGTTATTTGCCCTCGGATCCCATCGTCGTCATCGTATATCCCAATCAGGCGTTTCGCGACATCACAAGAATGCCCTCCTGGGTGGGCGCATTGAATGATGGAAAGATCCGTCTTCCCGTTTCCGGCCTGACGCAAATGACTCCCAAACTGGCGCAAATTCTGAAGCACGAGCTGACGCATTCCTTTGTCCGGCTGATCACACTGGGCCGGTGCCCGGTGTGGTTCAACGAAGGCCTGGCCCAGCTTGAAGAAGGCGCCAGCACGGCGACGCTGGGCAACCAGTTGGGCCGGGACATTGCCGGAGGAAGCCTTCCCCTATACTCCTCGCTGGAAGGACCGTTTGTGAATCTGCCCGCGGATCAGGTGCCGATGGTTTATGGCAAGTCTCTTGCCGCACTCGAATACCTGCGCGACGGCTATGGCCTGGGTGAAATCCGCCATATGCTCGAACTGATGTCTTCGCAGGACATTGGCGCCGTGCTGCACGATGAAATCCACTCGGACTATCCGGCCCTCGAGCAGGATGTGGCAGATTACCTCGTGAAGAAATATGGGCCGTAAGAGCAGGACCGGGATTCAAAATTGAGGCTTTAAGACGCGCCCTTACGTTTTCGAAAAAGAATCATGGTCATGGGCGGCTGTATTTGGATGCGAAATCCTGAATCCTTTTCCTGAACTCTAGGCGGTTGCCATCAGCGCGGCAATCAGCGCCGCGCGTTTGGGCAATTCGCGCAGAATCACGTTCTCGTGGCGGGCGTGGGCGCCGTCGCCGATCCCTCCCAGGCCGTCGAGAGTCGGAATTCCAAGCGCCGCAGTGAAATTGCCGTCGGAGCCGCCCCCCGTTGACGCTTCCTTCAAATCCTCGCCCATCCCGCGGGCCAGTTCGCGCGCTTTGTGAAAAAGTGCGCCGGCCATTTTCCTTTCGAGAGGAGGGCGATTGACCCCGCCGGTGATTTCCAACCTGGCGCCGCGATGGATGGGCCGCAGCGCGCGCATTTGCCTTTCGATTCGGGCTCGATCCGCCACGGTCGGAACGCGGACATCCACGCGGGCCGAAGCAACCTCCGGGATGACGTTGACCCGCGTGCCCCCTTGGATGACATCCACGCTCAAGGTCAACCCGCGCTCCGGGCGCGCCAGCTTCTCGATGCGCGGAATCTGGCGAGCCAATTCCGAAATCGCATTGACGCCCGCCCCGGGATCGATTCCTG
>JASIKV010000392.1 GCA_030049455.1 Terriglobia bacterium | reverse complement strand
CCGGTATTTCTCGAGTTGTACTTCCCGTGCCATAATCAATGGTACCGACGTGCACTTTGCATGGCCCGGGGCTTGCAGGGCCTGCGAAGAAGAGCGAACAGTTCCCCACCCGACCTCCATCATCGCGGATTGAGGTCCGGCACCCCCGATTTCAGTTGAGCCACAGTATCCGTCTGTTGACGGATTGCCAGGCGGATCGTGGGCCGGGGAGGCTCCACATCCCGCCCTGCTCAGGGTCATCCCGAATGAACAGGATTACCAGCGGTAATGGGCAAAAGCCTTGTTGGCTTCGGCCATGCGGTGAGTATCGTCCCGCTTCTTGATGGCCCCGCCGCGATTGTTGGCTGCATCCAGCAGCTCCGCGGCGAGTTTCTCCACCATGGACTTCTCCCCCCGCTCACGCGCATAACCGATGATCCATCGGAGACTCAAGGAGGTCTGACGATTCCGATTCACTTCCACCGGCACCTGGTAGTTGGCGCCCCCCACGCGGCGGGTTTTAACTTCCAGGGACGGCTTGACGTTATCAACCGCCTTCTTGAAGACCTTCAGCGGGTCATCGTTGGCCCGCTGCTTGATCAGGTCGAAAGCGTCGTACACGATATTCTGGGCTACGCTCTTCTTGCCTTGAAACATGACGCAGTTCACGAGCTTCTGCACCAGAGCATTGGCGTACACCGGATCGGGACCCGTTTCTCGACGTTCTACCGTACCTTTACGTGGCATCTTTTTAAGTTCTCAGTAATCAGTTCTCAGTTTTCAGTCATCACTTTTCAGCAATCCGTTTCAGCCTTCCTTCACGCGCTCTACGGAGGACTGATGACTGACAACTGATGACTGTCTTTCTACGCCGCCTTCGGCCGTTTCGCTCCGTATTTGGAGCGGCCCTGCCGGCGGTCGGCGACTCCCGCGGAATCCAGCGTGCCGCGAATCACGTGGTAGCGCACGCCCGGCAGATCCTTCACGCACCCGCCGCGGATCAGCACGATCGAGTGCTCCTGTAGGTTGTGGCCCACACCGGGAATATACGTGGTCACTTCCATGCTATTGGTCAGGCGCACGCGCGCCACCTTGCGCAGCGCGGAGTTCGGCTTCTTGGGCGTCTGCGTATACACGCGGATGCACACCCCGCGCTTCTGCGGGCAGCTTTCCAGCGCCGGCCCGGAGGTTTTATAGCGCGGCGACTTCCGGCCGAGTCGAACCATTTGACTGAACGTGGGCATGCAAATTCCTTCCGCCGTCCCCTCACGAGGCGTCACATCGAACGCACACGCGTATAGGCTGATATTTGGCTCGCGCCAAATCCTTACTAAGTTACCAGAGAAAACCAAAAACTGTCAAGGGTTTGCGTGCGGAAAACCGGAAGTTTTCAGCGCAATTCCATGACTTCCTTTTCCTTGCTTTTGGCCTGCGCTTCCAGTTTCTCCATGAAGCCGTCGGTGAGCTTTTGAATCTCCTCCAGCCCGCGGCGCTCATCGTCTTCGGATATCTTCTTGTCTTTCAGCAGCTTCTTGAGCGCCTCGTTGGCATCGCGCCGGATATTGCGCACCGCCGTGCGATGGTTTTCCATGACCTTGTGGAGGTGTTTCACCAGGTCCTTGCGCCGCTCTTCGGTCAGGGGCGGAATGGGCACCTTCAATACTTTGCCGTCGCTCACCGGGTTCAAGCCCAAATCCGACGAGCGGATGACCTTGTCAATCACCGCCAGCAGCGTAGGGTCCCAGGGCTGTACGGTCAGCATGGTAGGCTCGGGAATTCCCAGGGTGGCCACCTGATTGAGGGGCGTGGGCGTGCCGTAATACTCCACTTTCAGGTGTTCGAGCAGCGAGGTGGAGGCGCGGCCGGTGCGCACGGCGGCCAGTTCCACGCGCAGGTCCTCCGCCGCCTTGTTCATGCGGTTTTTCGTGTCCGCAATCGTCTCTTTAATCATGCCCCCCGCCTTCCCGGGCCTGTTCCGGAGGGGCAACGAGCGAGCCGACCTTCTCTCCCAGGACCACCCGCTTCAGGTTGCCCGGAACATTCAGGTTGAAGACAATGATGGGCATGCGGTTGTCCATGCAAAGCGAAATCGCCGTGGTGTCCATCACCTTCAGTCCGCGCGAAAGCACGTCAAGGTAATTGATTTCCGCGAACATTTTGGCATCGGGCACCGCGTTGGGGTCGGCGTCATACACGCCATCCACCTTGGTGGCCTTCAGAATGACGTTTGCCTTGATTTCCATGGCCCGCAGCGCCGCGGCCGTGTCGGTCGAGAAGTAGGGATTGCCCGTTCCACCCGCAAAAACGATGACGCGGCCCTTTTCCAGGTGGCGGATGGCCCGGCGGCGAATGAAGGGCTCGGCAATCTCGCGCATTTCGATCGCGGTAATCACCCGCGTGTGCGAACCCTTCTTCTCGAGAGCGTCCTGGAGCGCCAGGGCGTTGATGACCGTGGCCAGCATCCCCATGTTGTCGGCCACCACGCGCTCGATGCCCAGGGCCGAGGCGGCAACGCCGCGAATGAAATTCCCGCCTCCCACCACCACGGCGATTTCCACGCCCATGCCGCGCACTTCGGAAACTTCCTCGGCAATGCGCGTCGCCACTTCCGGCGAAACCCCGAATCCCTGCCTTCCCATCAGGGCCTCGCCGCTCAGCTTCAGCAGGATGCGTTTAAACTCCGGTCGGCTCATGTGCTCCCAGGCCGGACAATCGCCGCGGCCTCTGCTTTCCAACCTTTCCAGAATCCGAGTGGGTCAGTTGTAGCGCGTCCCGCCTCGGCGGGACCACCCGCGACGATGACGCGGCTGAGGACAGCCGCGCTACAACTCCGTACTAGGGCTGCGTCGCGGCGGCCGGCTTATCTTCGACTTTCGCCGCCGCCGTCTCCCCAATTTTCAGCCGCGCAAAGCGGCGAACCTGGATGTTTTCGCCGAACTTGGCGATTTTTGAGGCGATCAATTCTCGCACCGTCTGCGTGCTACCCGCGTCTTTGATAAAATGCTGCTCGTAGAGGCAATTGTCCTCGTAGAATTTCCCCAGCTTGCCTTCCACAATCCGGTCCAGCACGTTATCCGGCTTGCCGGTGGCCGCCGCCTGCGAGCGCAGCACTTCCTTTTCCCGCTGCAAAACCTCAGGCGTGACATCTTCCTTGCGAATGAAGCGCGGATCGGTGGCGCAAATCTGCATGGCCAGATCGTGCGCCAGCTCCTGGAACTCATCCGTGCGCGCCACGAAATCCGACTCGCAATTCACCTCCACGAGCACGCCGATCTTCCCGCCCGCATGGATGTACGAACCCACGACGCCCTCGGAGGTTTCCCTTCCCGCCTTCTTGGCGGCGCTTGCCAGACCACGCTTGC
>JASIKV010000391.1 GCA_030049455.1 Terriglobia bacterium | reverse complement strand
ATTCCCTAACCGGATGGGGAAAACCCTGCGCGGAATGTTCCACCTGCCGCGCGCCAAGGGGCTCGTCCCGGCAGTCGTCTTTTTTCACGGATTTACGGGCAATCGCCTGGAGTCGCATTCGATGTTTGTGAAGTGCTCCAGGGCGCTGGCTCAGGCGGGCTTCGCTTCCTTAAGATTCGATTTCCATGGCTGCGGGGAGTCGGATGGAGAGTTCCGCGATATGTCGCTGCGAGGGGAAATTGCCGATGGCCGCGCCGCAGTGGCTTACGTGCGTGAGCAGCAGGGAATTGATCCAAAACGCCTCGGGCTGGTGGGATTCTGCCTGGGAGGAGCGGTGGGAGCCGCACTGGCGCTAAGTGTTGAGGCCAAAGCGGTGGTTTTGTGGAATGCGATTGCCCACACGGCGCAGCTTCGCGACCTGATTCAACATTCTTCCAGAAAGGTTATGGGCAAACCCGGCGCAAGTGAGTTCGGCGCGAGAGAGTTTTCACCTCGACTGGCCGAAGATGTCCTCAAGGTCGAGCCCACTCGCCACCTGAAACGCTTTCGAGGCGCAACGCTCATTCTCCATGCGGAGAAGGACGAGCGGGTTCCCGTTTCCCATGCACGAGATTTTTACCACGCAGCCGGAGCTGACGCTAAGGAAATCTCGATTATCGGCGCGGCAGACCATTTTCTTACTTCCACAAATTGGGAGCAGGAAGTGATTACTCGAACAGTTCAATGGTTTGTTCGACATCTCTCTCAAGATTAAATGTCCATGGAGGGCCTCATCAAATCCGACCGTGTAATGTGTTCTTTACAAAGGGAATTACAGGAAACCTTCACCCATCCCTGCGCGTCAAAGATGTCGGGTGGTCGATCCGCAAATCGTGCTAAGGGTTCGAACTGTCTGCACGGGCGCAGATCCGGAAACGTGGGGATTTCCAAGCACATGATGAAGCGAACCCTCTGGCAGCAACTCTGTTTGCTAACCATTTTTATGCTGTGGGTAGTGGGGTCCTCAAAAACTCTCTTGGCCCAGGAAACCGCACAGCCGCCCGCCTCGGAAACGACGCCGACGCAAACAAAAACTGCAAACGCGGGTGGAACTGTCGATAGCCCGTCGGGGACCGGAGCCAAACCCCCTCAGGACGATCGAATATTCTGGGCGCTTCCCAATTACTTGACGGTTGAGAATCAATCCAATTTGCCGCCCATGAGCACGGCGCAAAAGTTCAAGACCGTGGCCCAAGGATGTTTTGACCCGGTGGAATCGGCGTTCATCGCTATCCAGGCAGGGATCGATCAGGCCGACAACGTGAACCCCACCTACGGCCAGGGGTTTGTTGGGTATTCCAAGCGTTATGGCACGGCTTATGCCGATGCCATCATCGGAAACTTCGGTACCGGCGCGATTTTTCCCACGCTGCTCCATCAGGACCCTCGTTACTATCAAATGGGAAGAGGCCGATTCATCCACCGCTTCGCTTATGCCGCCGGAAGGATTCTGATCACGCGCGGGGAAACAAGCCATAAAGTCCAATTCAATTTCTCCGAAATCCTGGGCAATGGTATGGCCGCCGGCCTCGCCAACGTTTATCACCCCGGCCCCCACACCGTGATGGGTAGCGCCGACGTCTTGGGAACGCAATGCTTGATGGACGCCCTCGGCTACGAACTGAAGGAATTTTGGCCCGACATCCATCGTTTCCTCAAGCGAGCCAAGCATTGAGCACCAGCGCCCACGGCAGGAAATGGGATCAAATGCTGGAAAACCCCTTGCCGAAAAGATGCGTCAAATACTTGATTTCCTCTCTGGAGCAAGTCTGGAAGGAATTTGCGCGAATGCGGAAAATTGCAGAGAACAGAGATGGAATGAAAAGGGTAGCTCGATAGAAAGCTCGGACAAAATCATTAAAGGGATTCACTTTTCCCCCTCCCGCCGATGATGGAGGTCGGGCCATCGGGGAGCAATCTTGGCCTTTGATAAACGATCAAACTTGAATTTCAATCGTGTCCCGCAAATCGTTCTATTGACCTGCGTGCTGGCAGGGAGTAACAAGCTATTCGCCCAACAGACAGACCAGACCTCACCCCAAACGACGCCATCGCCACAAGAGTCTTCGCAAAGTCAATCGTCGCAATCTCAAACCCAAACCAAATCACCAAGTAATTCCGGCAGTCAGACGAGCGCGCCTGCATCGGACGCCGGTAGTCCGAAGGATGACCGTATTTTTTATGCGCTACCCAATTACCTGACCGTGGAAAATTCTTCCTCTCTGCCTCCACTCTCAGTCGGACAAAAATTCAAGCTGGTGGCCGAGGGAACATTTGACCCATTGGAATTCGCCTTCCTAGCTCTGGAAGCGGGTGTCAACCAAGCGAGCAACACAAACCCCACGTTTGGACAGGGGTTCAAGGGTTATGGAAAGCGCTATGGCCTGGCGTTTGCCGATAATGCATTCGAAAACTTCGGGTCCGGCGCCATTTTCCCGGCTTTATTGCATCAGGATCCGCGCTACTACCAAATGGGAAAAGGAAAGTTTCTCCACCGCGCCGAATATGCCGGTATGCGGATCTTTCTCACTCGCGCAGACTCGGGTAAAACCCAGTTCAATTTTTCCGAGATTTTTGGAAGCGCTCTGGCTGCGGGAATCTCCAACGCTTATCATCCCCCACCTCGCACACTCGGCGGCAACCTCAACATCTGGGGGACTCAGATCGGGTGGGACGCAGTCGGTTATGAAATGAAGGAATTTTGGCCGGACCTCCATCGATATTTCAAGCGCAAATTCAGCCACTCGTAACTCTTCCCTATCCGCAACGATCACGGTCCACGTAAAGCCTGCGCCGAGAGCCATAAGAAACTCAGGCGGGGAAAAATGTAGCTTTTGAGGGCCGCAATTGAGCGGTCAACGGTTGTGCCGCGAGTCACCTGATTTATGCGGAGGTCGAGATTGCGGATGGCGCGAAGAACGGTACCCAGCGCAGTGAAGCTGCGCCGGGTACCGGGATTTGATTCTATTGAGTCGCCAGAGTTGCCTGGTTATAAGAAAGCGCGTTCACGTCCGTAAATCGCGGCGTGCCGGGGGGTAGCGATGTGATGTTCGTAAAGTCTGAATCATAGCTATAGGCTCTGGTTGGCGGGTTATAAACGGTGTCGCAACACTTGAACGTCCCCGTACCCTGGTGGGCGTAGTAGAAGCTCACCATTGCGCCCATGTAATTCAACGTGGTGTTCCAGTTTTCGATGTAGCGCAGGAAGTTATGGACGCCCCCATCGGTTCCGAAGTCCTGCGGAGGGGCTGCCGGTGAAGTGAAGGTGGGTATTGGGAAGGAGATGTTTTTCCCGCCGATAACGGCAACTCGATACCAGGTTGCCGTGTCGGCTTGCGGCCGGCTGCTCATGCTGGTCGGATTCATAAAAGTTTCGGAGTCCGTAAAGCTATTCGAAAGCAGGGTGACGGCGTCGGCGAACACGGCCGCGGGGACGTGGCATTGACCGGACAAATCCTTGGAGAATCCATTGGCATTTGTAGTGACGGCATTGTAATCGCCCAGGATGTAGAGCGGACCTTCCGTCGCCACGCTGAATCCACCCGACGAGGGGTATTGGGCAGGAGACTCCATATTGGGGCAGGTGCCTGAAGGTGATCCACCCGCGCCAGTCGCCGCGTAATAAGGGGGCAAATTGCCCAACGAGCCGTCCACCAACCGCACGGCGCGCCTAAAGAAGAGCACAGGATTTTTTTGAGCCTCGAGATAACCTATGCCCACGGCGGCGGAATTTATTCTAGTCAGTGGAGCGCTGACCGGAGTTGAGGGGCTGGTCAGGCCGGCCATAAAGGACCCGGCAGTCATCGAGCATCCCGATGACGGCCCTGCGGCCAAAGTGGTGGTTGTGCCCGTGGGCCAATTAGCTCCACTGCTGGAGGCAAAGTTATAACAGTTGATGGGGCGTGCCGTTCCACCATAAATATCCAGCGTAGTGCTGCCCAGGTCGGCGTCAACACCTTCGCCCGTGTCGAGCGTATTGTTGGGGGTGCCTGTGCCTGACAAGGGGTTCACAATGTCTTCATACCCGTAAACTCCGGTTTCATTGCCTGTCTGGCAGGGACCCGCGGCGGACTGGTTGCAATTGCTCCGCCGGTCGGAAACATAGAGAATGTAACCGGAATTGTTAACTGCCAGTGGGCCGCAGGAATTCACACTACCGGTAATCGGCGCAATGGCGGCTGTCCCTGTGCATCCTGATACGGCCGGCAAGAGTTTCCCTGTGAGCCATTGCTGAAGGTGACCCACATCAATTTCCACAACGTTCATGACGCCGTTCATAGACGCGGTCGTGTAGCTGTTACTGTCGCGCACCTCGCCTTCCCTTGGATCGTAAAGATTGATGGGAACATAATTTGTGGCGGTCGTCGCTGCGCTCGAGGTATTCAGCACAGTTGGGAACGTGGTGGGAGGCGAGGTATCGGCAGTCAGGAGATTGCCCGAGCCGGTTGAGCAGTTCGTGTCAGTATAGGATGTTGCTGTGCTGCCCGTGTTGTAATAGCCTATAAACGCGGGTCCCCCGGTAGATGACGAGGATGAACCACAGAAGATATCGTAGGAGGTAACGGTGGCAGGGGGTTCGGTATAAGCGGCCCAAGTGAGTGACATTCCCTTGCCACTGGTAGCTTTCAGGCCCCCGCCCACTTGGCCAGGGATGAGATTGCCCGTGACCCCATTAATGGTGACCACCGGAACAACCTCGTACCAATAATAATCTGAACTGTTCAACCCTGTGCTGGTTGCAAGGCTGACCCCTGGCGCACTTTCATAGGGCAGAGGCCTTTGCCCTTCCAAATGGATGATGGAGGTATTGGTGCATCCGGACGGTGAGAGAGTCCCAGCGGACTGGATATCGCGGGAGATCCCCATACTCAAAATCTCCTGTGTAACGTCCTGCCAGGCCCCCGAGGCCAACTGAATCTCAACTTTGATGTAACCGCCGATGAGTGTCGTGTAAGGTGTATAGAAGTAATCGGCGTCCGTCGAATACCCCGGTGATTGCGCAACGGGCGGGTGGCAACTATCACTCGCTGGAAGATTCGGAGGGCCGCTTCCGGTGCCCCGGACAATATAAGTCCCCGAGCCCGTGCCCATCCCGGAGCCCTCGGCCGACTGCGCGGTGGTAACCTGCTCCGTAAGCGGGAAAGGCGCCGTACTCGTAACGGTGGGCAGGCTGGTGATGTCGCTGGCCGTATCGGAAAGCAGAATACGGACGCTGGCCTGATAGAAAAAACGCTCCTGAACCAGCGAAGAGGTATCGCCCGTCTGGCCGCGTTCAATCATATCGATGAGCGGGGTGGTGGAGCTGGCGGCGGCCAGATTGAGGTTCAGCACTTTGGCTCCGGTGCTCGACGTCTTGATGTAGCCGCCGTAAGTGGTCAGGGAAATACTGTTCCATTTGCTGTTCGCCGTGCTCCCCGCCCCGCCCGTTACGCTTCCCTGTGTCGGGAGCAACACACCACACGTGGCGGTGGGGCAACCTGAGCATGTTGGCGTGGGGCAACCTCCCGCCGCACCAATGGTGATGTCGACGTTTCCGGGATAGTTGCTGGGCTGAGTGGCGGTTCCATTGGAAAGCTGTTCGCGTATGACGCTGAGGTAAGCGCTTACCTTGTCATTCAGGGTCAGTGTCGCAGGAGAGCTTGTACTGCCGCCCTCCGCCAGGAACAGGTTTCCGTTCGTGGCCGTTTTTCCGCCAAAATTAAAGTCAGGACCGGCGAAAAAGGAGAGGTCGGTTTGGGAAAATATCCCAAACTGGAAGACGGGTACCGCCACCACCTGAACCTGGCGCGTCATTTTCACTTCTGAGCCGCCGGGGCCATCCGCCACCACGGTCAGCTCAAAGGGGGTCAGAATTCCCGCAAGCCCCGACAGCGGGCCGGTTCCGGGAATCGAATTGACCTCGGAGCTGCAAAGCGAGGTCGTTGTGGCGCAGGGCGGGTCCGAGGGGTTGGTGCTGGACAGGTTCACGATGGAGTAGACGGGGAAGCTGATATTCGTTCCCGATAGTGAGCCGATGGTGTTGTAAATCGCAATGGTGGGTGCCGCAGTGGTCCCCTGAAGGGTGGCAATTTGCGTGGGCGTGGGAGAGGCAATGTTAGTAAATTCCTGGCCCAACGCGGAACTCATATTTTCAATCGCCCCTTGCGCCGCATAAAATGTGGCGGCATTGTCGCTGTCGCTGTAGGCGACATTCTGCTCACCGGTGGTCTCAAAATAG
>JASIKV010000390.1 GCA_030049455.1 Terriglobia bacterium | reverse complement strand
CTCAGCCAGTTGGTTGGAGATAAGCGCCTGAATTCGCCGTGGCATATCGAGTATATCCTGTAAGCTGGCTAAAAGCCGCGAAGGCGCTTGATGGCGGCAAAGGCGGCGTTGATTTCCTTGGTTTTCTTCGAGGCAAGGTCCTGGAGCTCAGGTCCCAATTGTGCCACGCGGTCTGGGTGGTATTGCAACACCATTTGCTTGTACTTTCGCTTGACCTCCGCCACTGAGTCTTGCTCGTTAGCACCCAGGACTTTATAGGGATCCAAAGACCGGATTTGGACCTCATTGGCTGAGCCTTTCGGGGCAGATCGAGACCGCGTGGCAAACGCTTGCTGCACCACAGTCCCAAGACGATCGGGCCGGCTGCTGCCGCCGACGGCATCGACATCCACCACCGCAGCTACCTGACCCCGCTCAAAAAGCAGAAAACCCTTTTCCGGCATCGGGCAGTGAGCGAAGTTTGCGAGGTGGCGCAACAATTGTTCCGGCAGCGGCCGGCTGGGATAAAACCACTTCACGTCTTTGCATTCGGAAGAAACCGCACGCGTCCAAGGGCGATAGGGTGCATCCGGGTCAAGAACTAATCCCGTTCGCTGAACCGCCATTTCCACAAAAGCATAGAGCTCATCGACGGTTTGCAGGTTGGTGGGTTCGAGGGACATGCTAAAAAACAAAAACTCCTGGCAAGAGCCAGGAGTCATTAGCCTTTCCATAGGAATGGCGTTGGGGCGGATTCCATCGCCGGCATGCGCATTACCACTTCGGATGAGGCCGCTCGCCTCCTCCGCGCACCGGGCAGTGGCCGCCATGCCTAACGCGAAGAATATACAACAGCCATTCAAAATTTCAAAATTAAGGAGCGCTGGGTGGTGCCTCAGCTTGAAATTTGCGGCTGGCTCGACGGCGTTCCGATATTGTAGCGCGGGTGTCACCACCCGCGGCCCATCGGTGAATGGCAAGAGCGCGCGTGTCCCGCCGCTGTGGCATGGGCTTCCAGCCCATGGACATGGCCAGGATGGCCTTGCCACAAGTCGCGGGTGGGGACACGCGCGCTACAAGATTCAAACTGAGACACTACCCCACGGTGCATTCTCTTGCTCTGCCGCGGCTATTGCGATATAGTGGTTTGTAGTTTGGTGATGGAGTTCGCCTAAGCAACCACTCGCAATAGCGGGTTAATGACTCCTGTCATGACTTCGGGTCGCGGCAGGGGTTTTTTGTTTCAGGCCTGCTGCCCCATTGCTCACGAGGTTCGGATGGGATTTTACCTCGTTGTCGCCCTTTGGGAGGGCTTGGCAAACTCCACCGCAGCAACGCCCGCTCTCAAACGAGTTCCCCACACCCTCATCCGAAGTTCCGTTGGCGAGATTTTCACCTTGATTCTATTGGTTTGGATCGTCTCGCAAAAAACTCTTGTGTGGAGACAAATATGGCTGAAGCTCAAAAGCGAAGACTAGAAATCCCTACTGAGGAACGTCACCTGCTCGCTACTCATATTCGCATGCTGGAGGATTTCTCCCAGCGTTTCGCGGAGCTTTTCCATCCGTTTGAGTCATGTCTTGTCCATCGCCTCCCACTTTCTCATGAAAATGCTGAGCGGCTACAACGCCTGAACTCCCATTTACGATCCCGCATTTCGCAAGCGGTTTGGGACCTGGGGCTGCCGCGCCTCAACCAGGATAGCCGGGAGGAACTCGAGTGCCTGGTCTTGGAAATGGAGGACACTCTTCAAGGTCTCGAGAGTATTTCAGGCCGAGAAGGCACTTCGGCTAATCTTGAGGCATACCTCACTCAACTCGTAGCCGACCTTCATCGCATTGCCAACGACATCGCTCGAGTGGCGGGTACAAAACCGGAGAAAACATCGGCCGTTGGCTGCGGGGCAGAATAATGAGTCATACGTGGGACTACAAATTCGCCTTCTATATCGAAACCATGCTGGACGTGCCTCCGGAATTCCACAGTGCCTATGAACGCCTCGTCGCGGCGTATGGCCAGCCGGCTTTTGCCCTCTTTTCGCCCGCCATTGAGGAATACCGGTTCCTGGTGTCGAGCTGGCTTCCCCCCAGGGTGATTCTGCTCTTTCCTGAATCCCTTTTCCTGCTTTCTCTGGAAACAAGGTCCGGCCGGGTGAGAAGTTTCGAATGGTCCCGCGAAGAGCTGTTGGCGTATGGGCAGGCAGATTATCTCCTCAACTGCTGGTTCACTTTATATCCTGGTCCGTCCGGCGACGGCGGAATAAAAGTGCGGTTTCCATCCGAGGCCGCCGATCAATTCATGCGCCTGGCGGAGGTCATCCACCATTGGATGGAGAGGGATGGCGACTCATTCAATCCTCAGCAGCAACTGCCGATGCCCATCCCGGGCTTGCCGAGCAAATTCCTCAGCTTTGTCGAAGCGCACAGAGAAATTGCTCGACCCTCGGAGTTCTTCTTTCAACCTGCCATGGAACATCGAGGAAAAGGATACCGAAGGTGGGCCAATTTACTTTTGATCGCGGGAATGAATGCGATTTTCGTCCTTTCGGATGAGTGCCGGGGAGGATCCGCCGATTATGGCCTGGAATTGACTTATCTACCCCTGCACCGCGTGCGAATGGTGGATTGGATGGAGCAACAGGAGGGCCATCCGGCGTCAATTCGGGTCTATCTTAAGGGAGGAATAGGCGAACTGGCCCTTTCGTGGCCTGTCTTTGCCGGCCTGAAGGCCTACGCCCTTCGCTGGTCAAAGGCGGCAAATTCCTTGGCCGACGCGCTTTCCCGAGGGTGTACGAATCTTGATATTCTGACCCAGGACCACGTTCACGCCAGGACGGAATTATCGCTAACCGAAGAGCAGGGAAAAAACCGTGCGAAGTAAGGAAATCGCCCAAGAACTTATCCAGCAGTTAAATGACCCGACTCGGTCCAGTCAGGCCCTGCTTGCCCTGATGCTGAAAGGCAATGAAGGGGTTCAGGCGCTTGCGGAATACCTTCGTACTTCGAAGCCGTCCAGCCTGCCCGAGGCAAGATTGTTGGCTGTGGAAGGCCTGCGTGCCCTTAAGGGATCACAGGCCTTAAGCGCTCTAGTCTGCGTCGCGAGCGAAAGACTGGACGAAATCGCTGACCCTGTGACCCGCCTGGCGGAGGAGACCGTCGCGAGCCACGCAGCCGAAGCGTTGGGAGACTTCCCGGACCCTCTTGCTCGCGAAGCCTTGCTCGAACTTGTGAAAGGCAAGCCTCTGATTGGCGTGGCGGAAGCATTGGCAAAGTCCTGGGATGCGCGGGCAGTTCCGTATCTGGTGTCGTGGCTTGCGGATGACTTTGTTGCGGAAGCCGCGGGTCGAGCCCTTCGCCGCGGTGGCAGTTCTGCCTTTTCAACCCTCGTCGACTCACTTCACGACGAACAAGCCCGGCGAGAACCCGAATCCGGTACGAGCCAAAGGCGCCGTGCACGCGTTCTTGAAATTCTGGACGACCTCATCAAAAGCGCCGAAATGAACCTGATCGAAGATCTGCTCAATGACCCTGTCGAAATGGTGAGACTGAACAGCGCCCGGATATTGCTCAACAAAGGCAGCGCAAATCAGCAGCATTGTGCCGTTCATACTGTGCTTCCACTCCTCGATTCTAAAGAGCGCGCGGTCCGCACACTTTCCGAGGAAACTCTCCTCGATCACTTTGCCATTGGACATTCCTTGATCGAACAGGAAATCCAACGGCGGGAAGACTCAGGAGAACTGGCTGAGCAGTTTTTCCCCAGAGAGTCCACGCTGCGGATCCTGCTTAGAATCCAAAACAAGGGCAAACAGATTACGGAGGCGCAGCGGTGAAAGTGAGCGAGGCCGCCACCAGGGTTATCCTTCGGCCGGAGCCGCCCTGGCTCAACCGGAATGTCTTGGGAATGGGCATCGCGAGCCTGCTTTCGGACGCAAGCCACGAGATGGC
>JASIKV010000389.1 GCA_030049455.1 Terriglobia bacterium | reverse complement strand
GGCCTACGATCAATATGCCGTGCAGGCCTTCGATGTGAATGCCATCGACTACCTTCTGAAACCCGTCGCCAAGGCGCGCCTGGAGAAAGCCGTCCAGCGCGTTCGGCGTCTGCTTGAAACCTCCGACGCCACCAGCCAGAAGCTTGATCGACTCGTCCAGATGGTGGAACAGCGCCCACCCCTTGCTGCACAGAAAGGCAAGCTGGTGATCAAAAGCGCCAATCGCATGTTCCTAGTCGATACGGATGAGGTCATCTACGCCAGCATCGAAGACGGCGTCATCAGCATTGTGACGCGCGAGATGGAGGGCCAGTCAAACTTCCGGACGGTTGAAGAGCTGCAATCCAATCTGGATCCCGAGGTCTTCTGGCGTGTGCATCGTTCCTATCTTGTGAACGTGAACCACATCAAGGAAGTCGTTCCCTGGTTCAAGAGCTCCTATCAGCTCAAGATGGAAGACCGCAAGCAGACGGAAATCCCCGTCAGCCGCGCCCAAACGCGCAAGCTGCGTGAACTTCTGAATTTGTAGATTGGGTTTGGAAAGACTTAGCGCGCCGCTTAAGCTTTGTTCTTTCTGAACTCGTCGGCAATCGCGCGAGCCAATCCCGCCATGGTCGCTTCCTGCGCTTCCACAGAAACGTTTACGCCGAGTTTCCGAAGTGTGGCTGAGGTGATGGGGCCGATCGAGGCAACAACGGCGCCGCGCAGCATTTCCACCACGCGTTCCTCTCCCACCAGCTTGGCGAAATTTGCAGCCGTGGACGAACTTGTGAAGGTAATCACATCCGGCGGCGGGGTGAGCAGGCGGGCCAACTCCTGCTGCGAAAGGTCGGGCAGAACCGTCTGGTAAGCTTCCACCACTTCCACGCGCGCGCCGCGCTCTTCCAGCGCGCGCGGCACCACGTCCCGAGCCACGCGCGCGCGGGGAATCAAGAAGGCTTTGCCGCGCAAGTCGCGTTCGCCCAGCGCAACGAGCAGTCCCTCCGCCACATATTCCTTGGGCAAAAGATCGACCTTCACACCCGCGCGTGCAAATTCGGCGGCGGTGGCCGGGCCAATGGCCCCGATCGTCAGTCCCTTGAGCGCGCGTGAATCTCGCCCGGCGGCCTCAAGACGCGCCAGAAAATGGTTCACTCCGTTCGCCGAGGTAACCAACAAGTAGTGGAACTCTTCCAATCGGCGGATTGCGGAATCAAGCGGCTCCCAGGAATCCGGCGGACGAATGGCGATGGTGGGAATCTCAATGACTTCCGCGCCCAATGCCGCCAATTCTTCACGCAGCACGCTGGCCTGTTCGCGCGTGCGGGTGATGGCGATGCGCTTGCCGAACAGGGGAAGGTGCTCAAACCAATTCAGGCTCTTTCGCAAATCCACGACTTCACCTATCACCGTGATCGCCGGCGCGCTGAGGGCAGAAGCTTTGGAAGCGATGTCGCCGAGGGTCCCCTCAATGACCTTCTGGCATGGCAGGCTGCCCCATTGAATCACCGCTGCCGGAGTCGCCGCCGCGCGTCCGTAATCCATCAGAGCTTGGGTGAGGCGCGGCAAATTCCTGACCGCCATGAAGAGCACCAGCGTGCCCGGGATATTTGCCAGTTCCGCCCAGTCGATTCGTGACGCTTCTTTCTCAGGATCCTCGTGGCCGGCAATGAATGTAACCGTCGAGGTGATGTCGCGGTGCGTGATGGGAATTCCCGCGTAGGCCGGAACGGCATGACCTGCGGAAACGCCCGGAACGATTTCAAATTCGATCCCCGCATTGGCGAGCGCCCGGGCTTCCTCGCCGCCTCGGCCGAAAACAAATGGATCCCCGCCTTTCAGCCGGCACACGATCTTGCCTGCCCGAGCACGCTCAACCAGAAGCTGATTGATGGCGCTCTGCCGCATGCGCTGCGCCGAGCCGCGCCGGCCGACGCTGATCCGCTCGGCATCTGGCCGCGCCCAACGCAGCAAAGCCGGATTCACCAGGAAGTCGTGAACGACGCAGTCGGCGCGCTCAAGAATCTGTTTTCCTTTGAGCGTCAGAAGGCCCGGGTCACCGGGGCCCGCGCCGACAAGATAGACTTTCCCTTGAGCCATGATCGGTTATCCCAGCGAGGCAAGAATTTCTCCGGCCCCCTGCCGAAGCAGGTCTGCCGCCACCGCGCCGCCCTCGGCTTCCGGATCGGATGCCCGCCCTTGAGCACGGGCGCGAATGATTCTCGTTCCATCCAGGTTCGCCACCAGTCCGTGCAGCCGCAAATCACCATCTTCGATTATCGCGTGAGCGGCGATGGGAACCTGGCAGCCGCCGCCCAGGCGGCGCAGCACGGCGCGTTCGGCGCGCACGGCCAGATGAGTCGTCGCATGGTCGAGAGGAGCCACGGCAGCGCGCGCGAGCGAATCGTCATCGCGAGTTTCGATCCCCAACGCGCCCTGGCCCACGGCAGGGCACATCTCGTCGGGCGTAAAATATGAAGTGATACACCCTGCCAGTCCAAGGCGGTGTACGCCCGCCGCGGCCAGCACCAGCGCGTCGCAATCTCCCTGGTCCAGCTTGCGCAGGCGCGTGTCGAGATTGCCCCGCATTGCGACGTAAACGAAGTCCGGCCGCAGCGCTCGCAACTGCGATTGCCTGCGCAGACTGCTGGTGGCCACGCGCGCGCCCGGTCCGAGATTGGCGAGAAGCTTTCCGTTCGCTGCTATAAAAACGTCGCGTGCGTCTTCGCGCTGCGGGACCGCGGCAATCGCCAGCCCCGCAGGTTGATCGACGGGCAAGTCCTTCAAACTGTGAACCGCCACATCGATTTCGCGGGCCAGCAGCGCCTCTTCAATCTCCTTGATGAACAGCCCTTTACTCCCCGCCTCCGCAACGGTCCGCGCCATCGATGCCGGCAGCGGCGCTTCCGGCGCAACGGCCTGCAGCTTGTCGCCCGTGGTCTTGATGATGCGAACTTCAATTTCAAAACCAGCATCAATCAGCCGGTCGCGCACCCAGTGCGCCTGCCAGAGAGCGAGTTTGGAGCCGCGTGAGCCGATGATCAGTCGCATGGGAAGGGGAAACCGAAAGGCAAATGCGATCTTCGCCGCTAATCTGCAAGCCCGAAGATTCTGCTGATCAATTTCACCAGAGTGGCGCTTTCCGGTTCGCCCGCGCCGTTCTTCAACTCCGTGATGGGCCCGTGGAGAATCTTGTTCATCATGCCGCGCGTGAGGCCCTCGACCGCTTCGCGCTGCTCCGGCGTCATTCCCGCCAGGCGGCCCTGGTAGCGTTCCATTTCCGCCGCGCGAATCTGGTTGAGCCTTTCTTCCAGCGCCACGATGGTGGGCACAACCTCGCGCGACGCCAGGCGCTTCAGCGTGCGCTGAACTTCCGTCTGAATAATTTCCTCCGCCCACACGGCCTCACGCTCGCGCTGCTTCTTATTCGCATCCACAACGTGGCCGAGGTCATCGATGTCGTACAGAAAGACGTTGTCCAGCGCGTTGATCGCCGGGTCAACGTCGCGCGGCACGGCGATATCCACAAAGAAAATGGGGCGATTCTTGCGCGCGCTCAGGAGCTTTTCAACCTGTGGCCGCGTAATGATGGCCTTCGATGATCCCGTCGAGCTGATGACGATGTCCGCCTCAGCCATTCGCTCAAACAGATTCTCGAAAGGGACGGGAGTGCCGTGGAACGCCGCGGCCAGTTCCTGCGCGCGGTCGTAGGTGCGGTTGGCGACGAGAATGCTGGCCGCGCCGCTGCGCAGCAGGTGCTTGGCCGCGAGTTCGCTCATTTTGCCCGCGCCGACAATGAAGATGGTTTTTCCCTGAAGCCCGCCGAAAATCTTTTTTGCAAGCTCCACAGCAGCATAGGAGACCGAAACCGCCGCGGAGCCCAGCGCCGTTTCGCGCCGCACGCGCTTCGCGACCGCCAGCGCCTGGTTCACCACGTCGTTCAGCGTGCCATTCATGGCTCCTACGGTGCGCGCCGTGGCGTACGCCTGCCGGAGCTGCCCAAGAATCTGCGGCTCACCCACGATCATGGAGTCCAGGCTTGACGCCACCCGGAACAGGTGCTTCACCACCTCCTCCTGACGAAGGCGGTAGAAGAATTGTGTGAAGTTGCCCAGATCGCAATGGTGATGGTCGGCCAGAAAGCGGCGAATGACCGATTCCGCGTCGATTTCATCCCCGGCGCAGGCGGTTACCTCCACGCGGTTGCATGTGGAGAGAATCATTCCCTCGCGAATTCCCTCGCGATGTACAAGATCGGCCACGGCTTCGGCCAGCCGCTCTTCCGGGATGTTCATCTTCTCCCGGACGTCCACCGGCGCCGTGCGATGATTGATGCCTAAAAGCGTGAGATTCATTTTAAAAATCTTGGCCCGGCAAGCGAGTTGACGGATCAGAGGTCGGGTACTGCCCTGAACCTAAAACTCCATGCCTCACGGTATTTCCCGCAACTTCGGAATGTACCCATGCTCGCCGCTCAGCATGCTGGCCCCGACGAAGGTCACGAGAATGGCAGCGAAACCCAGAATGGCGAAGTACGCGGCGCGCCGGCCGCGCCATCCCCCGCTGACGCGATTGGAAAAGAGCACGAGGTAGATCAGCCAGGTAAAGATGGAAGCCAGAATCTTGGGGTCGAACTCCCATGGACCCTTCCATGTCCGGCTCGCCCAAACAAATCCCGTCAGGATGCCGATGCTCAGGAACGGCAGGCCCAGCAGCAGCGAGCGATAGTAAAGCTCCTCGCAAACCTTCAACGACGGAAGGCGGTAATAAAATCCACGCGGCTGCTTGGATTTCAATTCGCGTTCCTGAATGAGGTACATTACCGCGGCAACGAACGTCAGGAATAGCGCCGTGTATCCCAGAAAAATCGAACCGATGTGCACCAGCAGCCAGCCGCCGCGAAATGAGGAGGAATCGAACGAAGCTTCCGGATGCAGCGCCGAAATCAGCGTGAGCAGGAAAACCAGCGGCAGCATGAAGAGGCCCAGGGACACGATGCGGTAGCGAAGATAGACGAAGAAAAACGCCAGGGTCACGAGGAAGGCATAAAATGAGAGCGCGCTGCGAACGTCGGAGACCGGCAGGCGGCCAATGCGCATTGCCTCAAACGCCAGCGCCGCCGCATGCGTCGCCAGGCCCGCACCCAGCGCCCCCAGCGACGCGGGCGAGAGCGATGGACGCCGCCGCACCACCGACGGGACGATCAGCAGGATTCCCAGCGCGTAGAACGAGAGCGCCATCCACACGAAAGCGTCGTGCATGCCTGCTCCAGGGCAAAATTTTCAGCAAGGAAATTATAGCACTGCCGAAGAGGGTGATGCGGATGAAGGGATCTGAAGCACGCAGACTCCGGGCTCGTTCTGCCCGCGCGAGGGCCGGCGCTAACTCTCTTGGACAACCGGCATGCCCGCAGCCAAATTCTCCAGCAGTTGCGCCGTGTCGAACTCCCGTGAGGTGCTGACACGAACAGAAAACAGGCGGCGGGAATCCTGCGGATAAGCGGTTTCGTATTCTGCCTCACCGAACAAGGTTGCAAAAAGCGTGTACAGCTCCGGCTCAGCCGCCTTGCGGGTTTCCGTGCGATTGGGAGCCAACAGGCGGTCATTGAGGGTCACTTCAATTTCGCGCCCATTGAACTGAATCTTTCCCTCCAGGCCCGGCTCAGACTCCAGGCGCCGGCAGGCTTCCAGCGCCGCTTGCATTGCTTGCACCAGGCGATCCTGATTGCTTCCCTCCAGCGCTGCCTTGCGATTGTAACGCACGCCCAGGCGGCCGCCGGTGTCATCCACGCTGTAGTTGCCTTCGTGGCCGATCAGAACCATTCCCGGGCCCGAGCGAACGTGCCGGTAATCCGCAATGTCCAGCAGCAGGTCGCTGCCCGACTGGCTTCTGATCCATTCGTGAAAGACCGGAATCAGCGCCTCAAGGTCAACTCCCTCGGGGTCCTTCAAAAATAATTTCACGTTGACGTGTTGAAGTTCCATGGGCTCCATCCTTTTTCCCTAAACCACGGCAACCGTTCCCAGGCGGTTGTAGCAGGCGTGGGATGCGTCGATAAAAAGTTGCGCTTCGTCGATCAGGAAGCGCGCCGAATCAGCGTCGGCAGGTTTCTCTGCCCGCGCGTGCGCGGCGAAGAGATACTGCGCGAATTTTCCGCCGGCAAACGCATCGAAAAACTTCTGCGTGTCGTAGAAGCGCGCAGTGAATTCGCGCACAATCACATTGGGGTCTTCGGAAACGTCCGGCAGTTCCAGCTTTACCAAAGCCCGGGCGGCCTGGATCATGGCGCCGTAAGCCGTGCGCGCCGCCGGCTGGATGTTTCCTTTCTCCAAGTGCACCTGCGCTTCAAAAACCTTGCGCTCCGCCGCGGCGAGGTCGAATTCAATGGCCGCAACCACTTCGCCTGCGCACTCGCCCACACCCATATCGCCCAGGCTGTATTCGCGCGGGTCGCCCCAATCGCTGAAGAAGGAATTTCGCGAGTCATCGGAGGGCAGGCGGGTCAGGTCCTCAAGCATATTCTTGATTTCGACCTTGCCGATGCGCTTGATGAAATCTTTGAAACTTTCGCCGCCCTTGCGCCGGGCGACGTATCGCTCCGTCAGGCGGCTCACGACCTGCGGAATGTTCTTTGATGGCACGGCCACAATGGGCAGCCCGTAGGAACCCGCATTGCTCTCCCACTCGCCGCCCAGAACCACCTGGAAATGCGGCACGGCGTACCCCGCCATTTTCCGGCTGACGCCGTAGAAGCCCAGGTCGGCCAGATGGTGCTGGCCGCAACTGTTGAAGCACCCGCTGATCTTGATGTGCAGGTTTTGCACGGAACGGTCCATGGTGAAACCATCCTGCGCCAGCCGGTTGCGCAGCTCCGCCGCCAATCCGCGCGAGGATGAGATTCCCAGCTTGCACGTGTCCGTTCCGGGGCAGGCGATGACGTCCACAATCGTTCCCGCGCCCGGGTCGCCCAGGCCCGCGGCATTCAGCGCTTCATAAACTTCCGGCAGGTCGCGATTGCTCACCCAGCGAATCAGGAAATTCTGTTCGACGGTGGTGCGAACCGTCTCCCGCGTATACAGGCGCACGATGTCGGCGAGGGAGCGGAGCTGATCCGCGGTGATGTCGCCGAGGGGAAGCGTGACGGTGACCGTGGAATAGCCCTCCTGGCGCTGCGGCCGCACGTTAGTTTCGCACCAGCGCTTGCAGTCCTCCGAGGTTGATTCCGGAATTTCGCCCGGCGCGTGCAGCGCTTCTTCGTGCAATTTTTCCGCCCGCTCGATGAACTCCGTCCAGCGGGGATCGAAGGGCAGCGTGCTGCGCTCCTCCCAAACCAGTTCGCGAAACTTCTCGATGCCCAAATCGTGAATCAGGAACTTCATGCGCGCCCGGCTGCGGTTTTTCTTTTCCCCCAAGCGCGCGAACACGCGGGCAATCGACTGCACCAGCGGCAGCAGCTCCTGCCGGGGAATGAAGGGATGGAAGAGTTTGGCCTGATAGGGAACGGCGCCCAAACCTCCGCCCACGTACATGGCGAAGCCGCGCACTTCTTTTCCATTTTCCATCCGCGTCACACCCACCAAGCCGACGTCGTGCATGCTGGCCAACCCGCAGGCGTGCTGCGCGCAACCGCTGAATGAGGGTTTGAACTTGCGGCCGAAGCTCTGGCAATCCGGATGGCCAAGCAGGAACCGTGAAAGTGCCAGGGCGTAGGGCGTAACGTCAAACACCTCATCGCGGCAAACACCCGCGAA
>JASIKV010000388.1 GCA_030049455.1 Terriglobia bacterium | reverse complement strand
TCATCAATCTGCCCGTGCTGAAGGACCACCAGTCCGCGGGCGTCACTCTGTGCCTGAAGAACCTCTCGCACGGCCTCGTGAATAACGTCAATCGCAGCCATTCCAGCCCCAGCCTGAACGTCTGCAACGAGTTCATTCCCACCGCCGTGTCCATTCCTATCATCCGCAGCAAAGTGGTGTTGAACATTCTCGACGGCGTCAAAGGCCTTTACAATGGCGGCCCCGGCGCGCGGCCGGAATTCGTGTGGGAGCACAACACGATGTACTTTTCCACCGACCCCGTGGCCACCGACCACATCGGCTGGGAAGTCATCGACGCCAAGCGCCAGGCGATGGGAATGAAGATCCTGGTGGAATCGCAGCCCGACAAGATCAGCACATTCGTCCACCGCCAGCCGGAGCACGTGGAAATTGCCGGCGCGCTCGGCCTGGGAGTGTGGGACCGGGAAAAGATCGACTTACGGCAGACAAAGATCTAAGCAGAAGTAATCTGCTGCCAGGCTTTTCGAGAAATTCCCTTCGGCGCCCGATTTCCGGCTTTCAGCCTTCATACTCCACCCTTCATACTTCAGCCTTCAGAGCCGGCGAGGGAAGAATTGTCACTTCCGGGGCGCGCCATTTTGCGCGGCAACAGCGGGACAATCCACACTGGCCGCACCCTCCCGTGCCATGTGGCGCCCCTTGCCCTCAACCCGCTCCCTCGCCTAGGGCATGGGGGGCGGGGTAAAAACGCCGTGGTAGAGCCAGAAGCCGGCAATCGCCACCAGCAGGACCAGCGAAAGAGTCCCCAAAGCGCGGATGGGAAAGGTCAGCTTTCGGGTTCTCGCCTCGATGATCGTTTGGGCCTTGATGGCTGCTTCTTCCTTGGCGTCATCGGTCAAGGCAATCCAATCGGTTTCGTGGCTTGTCAGGGTGCGGCGGTAAACAACCAGCCCTGCAAGAACCAGCGTAATCATTCCCCATGCCGAACCCATCAGGATGAGCGTGGTCATATCAAACCTCACTTGAGGGCGGTCGTGAATTCGCCCACAAATCTTGACACAATGTCACTGCGCGAAAATTCGCTTTCTCTTGGACTTAAAGCACGCAGTGTGCCATTTGGACCGATAGTGACGGGCTCTTCCCTGGCATTTGCAGGTTGCGGGAAGACGGGGCTTTGGGTGAGGAAGGGGACCCTGCAAGGTACTGCTACGTCGATGAGCCTTGCAGGGTCGAGGTGGCGGGAAACGCCCGTGCCGGGGGCGTTCTTAAGCTTGTTCGATTGCCGATTTGGGGCTTAGCCCTCGCGCCCGAAACTGCGGGGCGATTTCCATTCGCGCCCAAAGCGCCGCCGTGGAGTGAGTCTGCTTCCAATCCGGCGGCGCAACTGGCCGCAATCAGGCTCGGGGCCGGTACCCAGACTCGGAACGTTCCTTCGCCACTTAGTGCACCTCATCCGTGCGGTGTTCCAGCTTCGGGTCGCTCCCCGGAGCTGCCGGCGGATTGGCCGCCGCAGCGGTTGTGGGATTTGCCGAGGATCCTCCCGCCTGCTCCGTGGACTTGTACTTCGGCTCGCTCACGTATCCCTGGGCAGAATTCTTGTCGATGTGGTTGATCACCACTTCCAGCGGCAGCGGGTAGCCTTGCGGGTAGAAAGTGACCGCTTCATACAGGTTCACATGCTTGCGCTCGATTTCGCGGTCGTCCACAAGCAGGTCCAGGTCGCAATTGCCGTGCTTCGAGTCAAGGCGCCGAACCGAGATGCTGATGGACCCGGTGTGGTGATAGGTCTTCGATTTCTCAAAGTTGAATTCGTAGAAGGTGCGCTCACCCTTCTTCTCAAGCGCCACCAGTTCCGTGTGATTGCGCGCGATGTCACCGGTCAAATCCGTTCGGGCGGTCTGAATATTCCCTTCCAGGTCAGCTTTCGCCTGGTCGAGATTGGCCTGGGTGTCGGAAATTCGTTTTTGATCATCTGCCAACTGCCGCTGCTGGTCGGCAAGTTGATCCTGCACCAGCCTCCAGCGCGGGTCGTCGGGTGGCGGTTGCTGGGAAGCCACGCGAGCTGCGCGATGGACCACAGGGCGCCTGGGAGCTTCATTATTTACGGGTGGAAACTGCTCGTTCTTCACGGCCTCAGATTGCGCGCGCGCCGCCTCCGCCTGTGCCTGGGCAACGTTCAGGGCATTCACTTTGGCCAGCAAGGCGTCTTCCTGGCTTTTTGCCTGGTCCAGCGAACTCTTCAAATTCGCGCGCTCCGCCTCCAGTTGCTGGGTGGCATTGCGTTGCAGCCATCCGTAGCCGGCGGCGATTCCGGCAACCATCACAAACACCACGAGGGCAATCTTTACCCCCGAATAACCTGACCCGCGGTATTCCTCACCCTCGGGCGCTGGCGCGTTGATTTCGGGTTCCTGCGAGTCCCCGACCGGCTTGCGATCATCCTCCATGGTCCCCTCCCATTGCTGATTTGCCTTGCAGATGCAGGCAAACCCTTAGGAGGCACACGAAGGGCCATCCTCAGACATTTATAAGTCCTTTGCTTCGGGTAAATTAGACGAGGCATTCGGACGGACGCGCGCGCCTTTGCATGGCAAATTTTCCTTGGATGAGAAAAAAGTTCAGGGTCGGAAGCGTGCACGCCGATACATCAACGGCTGAACAATTCGGCGGAACTTGGCACACCGAAACCAGCAGCAGCTTTTCCTGCCAGAAGATTCTCTGACGTATGCATCATAGGGTCGCGACGGGAATCCGCAATCATTGCGCGGAAATTATGGAGGCCTTCATGATTCGTCGAGCGTTTTTACAAACGGCTGGAATGGGAGCCACCGCGACCCTCGCCGGAGCGGCGCCGCGGGCACTGCCCACTCCTCCGCCCATGAAAATCACCCGCGTGCGCTTCTACCTGAATCCGCATTCTAGCAATCTCTTCAATCAAAGCTCCCACATCGTGGCCATCGAGACCGACCAGGGAATTACCGGCGTAGGCGAAGGCGGCAGCAAAGATACCGTGGAGCA
>JASIKV010000387.1 GCA_030049455.1 Terriglobia bacterium | reverse complement strand
AGGAGAAAATTAAGGTTGACGTGGTTGGCCCCGTATGTGAAAGCGGGGATTTCTTCGCGCATGACCGCGACCTGCCGTCCGTTCAGCCTGGCGAATTGCTCGCAGTTCTGACCGCCGGGGCCTATGGGTTCGTTCTCGCCTCCAATTACAATACTCGGCCACGTCCGGCGGAAATTCTGGTGAATGGAGCGAAGGCGGAACTGATTCGTGCGCGCGAAAGGGTGGAGCAACTGATGGATGGTGAGATTTCCGCATCAAATGGAGGCAAGCCTCGATGAAAGTTATAATTCTCGCCACTTTCATTTTGTCGGTGTGCATCAGTTCAGCGATGTTGGCGAGTGACAACTCCTCCCCGGCCCTTACCACCGCAACCTGGAGCGGCAAGTCTGCGGCCGCCTACCTTGACAGCCGGATGGTGTGGTGGATGGGCTGGAAAGTCGCAGCCCGCGACCATGGAACTTTCTGTGTCTCCTGCCACACGGTTCTCCCTTACGCCATGGCGCGGCCCTCGCTTCGCGCCAGCCTTGCGGAACAAGCTCCCTCATTGCCCGAGCGGCAGCTTATTGAGAATGTTACCAAACGGGTGCGCATGTGGAAGGAAGTCGAGCCGGCCTACCCGGATGAGACGAGAGGATTTGGTAAGACTGCAGAGTCACTAGGAACGGAATCTGTTCTGAATGCGGTGATCCTGGTGGGATATGACTCGCCGGCAGGAAGGTTGAGCCCTGACGCGCGGCTTGCGCTGGACAATATGTGGGGCAAGCAATTGGCCACAGGTGAGGCCCAAGGAGCGTGGTCATGGCTCGAATTCCACAATTCTCCGTGGGAGGGTAATTCGCAATACTACGGCGCGACTCTGGCGGCAATTGCGGCGGGCAGCGCGCCCGATGGTTATCAATATGAGGCGGAAGTCCGGGAGCATACGAAGGCGCTGTGCGATTATTTGACTCGCAAACGCGACTCGCAGGTTTTGCTTGACCGTGTGATGCTGGTCTGGGCGTCGACCAGGCTCCAGGGCCTGCTTTCGCCGGCGGAGCAGGAATCAATCATGAAGGAAGCGGTCAGCAAGCAGCAGGCGGATGGCGGCTTCAGCCTGTCATTATTTGTCGGCGGATGGAAGCGGCACGACGGGACGCCTCTGGAAACTCAAAGCGATGGATTTGCCACCGGCATCGTTGCGTTCACACTGGAGCAGGTTGGTATGAAGCGCGATCAGCCCCAATTGAAGCGGGCGCTTGCCTGGCTGGCTGCAAATCAGGACAAGAGTGAGGGGCGGTGGCTGGCATATTCGCTGAACAAGCAGCGCGACCTCTCAACCGATGTCGGCAAATTCATGAGCGATGCTGCCACAGCCTTCGCAGTTCTGGCCCTCCAAAATGCAAACTGAGCGGAATTACAGGGCAGACTTATAACCTGCGACTATTGAACCATCCCTGCGGAATTCATGAAAGTCACTTTGGAGAGCACTGCGGTGTCGGCCTTATCGGGCAAGTGCGAGCAGAATCCAATGCCGGCGTAAAAAGGCGCGTCAAGGTGGAGCGCGATGGGCGGACCGAATTGATGCATCGGCTCGCCTTCCAGGCTTACGAAGAGGGCGAAAGAGTCACCGCGTTTTTCGATGCCGATGCGCCGGGCCATAACAGGAACCAGGCTGTCGGGAGTGGCGCCACCCGGCCGCCCGCGGCCGGCAATTCGATACTCCATGTCTTTGATGCGGACATTCTGCTCAGGTCGCTGCGCAAGGTGAATCATTCCCAGGCCGTGAAGCGCGACCATGGCCTCCTTGCAATCGTCATCAAGATTCTGGCGAATAATTAGAACCGCCTTGCGGTCGCCGTAACCGTTGGGGTCGGGGTAGGCGATGTCGGCAGCCATTGAAACGTCTCCGGAGACTTTCTTCCAAAGAAATCGAAACTCGTCACGCGTGTACCAGATGTTGTATCCGGCGGAAATGATTGTGTATTGCATCGTGGCGGCGTCGTAGCGGGCATCGCCGGGAACCACAGCTCCGCCGATATCCGACTGACCGTCAAAAATTCCAATGGGCGTCTCAAAATTCCTGCTGGGGCGGTGAAAGTCCGGCGGAGGCGCAACCTGTGTGTGCGTCGCGGAACCGGGCTGAGCCCAGGCGGGAACTGTGGGAGCAGGGGTTTGGGGTGTTGTGGGTGATTGGGCACCCGCCCAGTGTGGAGTGCAGCAGAGAAGCATTCCCAGCAGAAAATGACCGTAGACACGATTCATACTTGCCACTACCGCTCCCCCCATTTCAATTTAGTCTGGAGAATTCTAAAATAAGTCATGGCCGGCGGGCGAACAAGCTCGACGAAGGAATCGGCTTTTCGCACGCGCACCACGTCTTCGCTGTAGGCAGCGATTCCCACCTGGCCATCGACGGTCAAGTAGGCGGCCTCTCGCAAACTCTTCACAGTGACCTCGATATTGGCGGTATTGGGAACCACGACAGGCCGGTGAGTCAGTGTGTGCGCGCAAATGGGAGTGATCAAGAAGGCCTCAACAAAAGGAGTGACAATGGGCCCGCCCGCCGCCAGGGAATAAGCTGTTGAGCCGGTCGGCGTGGAAATGATTAATCCATCCGATTTGTAGGTTGAGACAAACTCTCCGTCCACACGCACTTCAAAGTCGAAAATCCGGGCGATTGCCCCTTTATTCAAGACGACGTCATTGAGTGCGAGGAACGATGTCAGGATTTCATCGGCGCGAATCAACTCGCCTTCAATTTGCACGCGGCGGTCGGTCTGGTGATTCCCTGCCGCCACCATTTCCAGCGTGGGATAAAGTTCCTCGCGGGTAATTTCCGTGAGGAAGCCAAGACCCCCCAGGTTTACAGCCAGGATGGGAACGGGTTTGCGATTAAGGGCGCGCGCCGTGGCGAGGAGCGTGCCGTCACCGCCGAGCACGATCAACAGGTCTACCTCACCGGGCATTTCGTTGCGCGTAAGGCAATGCTCGCGGGTCTCCATGATCGCCCCGGTTTCCTTGTCGATAAACGCTTCGATGCTGCGTTCGCGCAGCCACGTGAGCAGGCCCGGCACGATTTCGCGAATTTCCGTCTTTTTCGGTTTGGAGATGATGCCAACGCGTTTAATGGGCATGGCCATTCATATCCTACAGTGGCTGGTGACGAGTAGCTAGTGGTTCGTGGAGAGTTTCTGCCCGGAACGGCTTAAGGTTTGGGCAAGACTATACCTACTTCTCGTCCTGCGGCTTCTTCCAGACCGTGTGCAGGAAGAACTCGCGATTTCCTTCTGCTCCCAACAGAGGACTTTCAACGGATGACAGGTCTTCAAAACCGAGCTCGCGAAGCTTGTTGGAAACGCGGTGGATGGAAGATTGATGAAGAGCAGGGTCGCGCACAATTCCCCCTTTGCCCACTTGCCCCTTGCCGACCTCAAACTGCGGCTTGACCAATACCAGCAAGTCTGCTGGCGAGCAGAGCAGCAGGGGCAATGCGGGGACGATCAGGGTCGCGGAAATGAACGAGACATCAATGGTCGCCAATTCGGCAGGCGCCCCGATGCGGTCAAAAGTGAGGAAGCGCGCGTTGGTGTTTTCCATGACTACAACGCGCGGGTCGTGGCGGAGCTTCCAATCGAGCTGGTTCGTCCCCGCGTCAACAGCAATTACCTTGCTCGCACCGTTTTGCAGCAGGCAATCGGTGAACCCGCCGGTCGATGCGCCGATATCGAGGCAAACCTTGCCGGTGGGGTCGATATGAAAATATGACAAGGCGCCCTCCAACTTAAGTCCTCCGCGACTCACGTATTTTGGAGGTGCGCCAAGCAGTCGCAATGTTGCCTGCGGCTTAACCAGCGCGCCGCACTTCTCCTCCTTCTGCTCGTCCACCAGGATTTTTCCCGCCAGGATCAGGGCTTGGGCTTTCGCCCGAGTTTCCGCCATTCCCCTTTCCACCAGAAGCCGGTCGAGGCGGATTTTTTCTGAGCGGAGAGGCGGCATATTGCTTTGGATTTTAGGGTTTCGCCTACGGATTGGCAACCCGGCGAGAACAGGTAAGGCTCTTGACCGCCAAGCTCAGATTTCTACCCCGTGCTTTTCATTCCAAAGGCGATTCCACCGACGGTTATCTGCAGGAGGTGAAGGATGGAATCTTTTGAGGCGCGTTGGCCCGAGGGCAATCGGCGCCAGCGCTCCAGGAAGCGGGTTTGCAGGAAGTTAAGCGGATCGACATAAGGGTTCCGCAGGCGGATGGACTCTGCCAGCACGTGCTGACCTGCAAGCAGCGCCGAAGCGCGAGAAGTCTCCAGCACACTGCGCACACTGCGGTGGTACTCCTCCTCAATGAGCTTGAAAATTTTTTTCCCCAGGCCCTTGGGGCGAACCAGCGCTGCGTAGAGGCTGGCGATATAGAGGTCGGTCTTGGCAAGGGAGTGTTCCGCGTTATTGATGAGGTTGAAGAAAAACGGCCAGCCTTCGTGCATGCTCCGCAGGATGTCGCGGCCGTCCGGCGCGTGGTCGCGTTGGAATTTCTCAAGCGCATGGCCCAGGCCGAACCACGCGGGCAAAAGGTGGCGCGATTGTGTCCACGCGAAAACCCAGGGGATGGCGCGCAAGTCGCGCAAATCGCCGGCGCCCCAACGGCGCGCGGGACGCGAGCCGAGGCGAATGTGTTCGATCAAATCAATCGGGGTCGCCTGGCGGAAGTACTCCACGAACTCCGGCGTCTCATAAATGAGCTTGCGGTAGAAGTCCCGGCTGCTTTCCGCGAGTTCTGTGGCATATCCTTCCCACTCCGGAATCTTGGCCGCTTCGACGCGATGCGAGTGGAGCAGGTGCGCATCGAGGACGGAAGTTACAAGCTGCTCGAGGTTTCTTTCGGCGATGGCCGGATTCGAATACTTCAGCGAAACAACCTCTCCCTGCTCCGTGATTCGCAATCTTCCGCCCGGCGCTGCGGAGGGTTGCGCCTGAATACTCCGGTGTGATTGCCCGCCCCCGCGGTCGATCGTTCCGCCCTTTCCATGAAAGAGCGAAAAGCGAATGCCATACTTTTCCGCTACCTGCGTAAGCTGCTTCTGAGCGTGGAAAAGCCACCAATTCGCCGCAACGTAGCCGCCATCTTTGACGGAGTCGGAATATCCCAGCATGACCTCCTGAAAATCCTTGCGCACGCGGAGAATCCCGCGATACAGCGGATCGGCGAAGAGCTCTCCCATAATCCGGGGCCCGGCTTCAAGGTCGTCAAGGGTTTCGAAAAGTGGAATGACGTCGAGATGGGGAAAAAGGCGGCGGTTCTGAACCTCCAGGACGCCGGTCTGGCGCGCGAGGAGCAAAACGTCCCATACATCAGCGGCCCTCGAGGTCATGCTCAGGACATAGCGATGGGAAGCCGCTTCGCCGTTTCGGGTCTGAATCGTGCAAAGGGCGCGGAATTCTTCCAGCACTCGGGCCGTTGCGGGGGAAAACGGCGGGCGAACGGAGGGCTCAAAAAGCATTTGTTTGATGGAAGCGATCCGGGCTTCATTCGGCTCGTGGGGCAATCGCACTTTGCGCAAAATCTCATCGACCGCCGCACGCGTCGCTCGAGAGTGAGTACGAAAATCCAAACCGGCGCCGTGAAACCCGAAAACCTGGGACGCCACACGCAGCCTGCCGGGTCCCAGGCGGGCGATTCGCGGGCTGGGATATGCAGCGAGCATGTCCGCGAGCTTTCCCAGTTCGCGCGTGAATTCTTCCGGACTCGAATAGGCGCCCAGAGCGCGGTCCGCGGTTTGCTCGAGCCTCCAAATCATGATGCGGAGTTTACGGCGAAAGAGCTCACTGGGCTGATCGATGGACTCAAACTCCCTTGTGGAGGGGAATCGCCGCATGTCCCGCTCGATCTCGCGGCGCAGGGCCGATTTCATGGATCCACTGCGGCACGGGAACGACGCCCATCCCAGCATTTGCGCGCACGCGGACTGGTAATAGCGAAGAATGCTCAAGCGCAACTGCTCGGCTGCGTCCAGGCTTGTTTCCGGCGTCACGAACGGGTTGCCGTCGCGGTCCGTTCCTACCCACGAACCGAAGCTGAGAAACGGCGCAGGCTTCGGAAGATTCGGGAAGCGGCGGGCCATTTCTTCGCAGAATCTCTCCCAGAAAGTGCCTGCCAGGTCGTAGATGGTTCGCTCAAGGAAAAAGCGCGCGTTCTCGCTTTCCATCGCCGGGGTCACCACGCCCTCGCGCACTTCGTCGGTCAGCCAAAGGGCTTCAATCCACGAATCGATGTCGGAGGCAGTAGAGCCACTCAAATCACCACACGCCGCATCGAGGGTTTTCCCCAAGCGCAGAATATGGTTCAGTACGCTGCGCCGCTTGGCCTCCGTGGGGTGAGCAGTCAGGACAGGTTCGACATGCATGGATTCGATCAGCTTGCGGACGGCGGCTGCGGGAACACGCTGGCGGCGTAATTCGTTAAAGGTATGACGAAGTGACATGGGAGCGCCGCCCCGGCGCTCATGCGTGGCCAGGCGGCGCACGCGCTCACGTTCCTCGCAGAGATTGACGAGATGGAAAAAGAGACTGAAGGCGTGGGCAACCGCCGCCGCTTCCTCCGGCGAGAGGCGTTGAATTGCGCGCTCCTTCGCCTCCAGCAGCCTGGGATTGGGGCTTTGACGAATCTGCTTTGCGACCTTGCGAAGAACCTCAATGGCCGAAAATACTTCCCGTCCGGACTGTTCGCGCACCATTGCCCCTAGCCGCGTAGTCAGGAACCGCACCTCTTGTCGCAATTGCTTGTTCATGGTCTTCCGGCGCAGGCTTGTTCTTCGGGTCCGCCCAATGCAGGCTAGCTTCCGCCCAAAACCCGCTTCAGTTGAGTGCGAAGGGAATTCAAGTCAGCTTCGACTTGCATTCTCTGCCCGCCCGCCTTCTCCCCGGAGCGGTGGCGCATGATGTATTCCGTGTCCTTCAGTTGGTGGCCGGTAAGGACGCATACAACGTCAGCGCCTTTCTCAATCTTTCCGGCCTGGGCCAGCTTGCGAACTCCGGCGAGGCCGGCGGCTGAGGCAGGTTCACAAGCCACGCCATCTTTCGCGAGGGCGGCCTTCGCCTCGAAAATCTCATCATCCGTAACGGACTCACAGAATCCGCCCGCCCATAAGAGCGCGCGGCGCGCCTTCTTCCAGTTTGCGGGATGGCCGATGCGAATGGCGGAAGCCTCCGTGTGGGGATTTTCGACGGCGCACAAATCCTTCGCGCCCGCGCGCAGGGTTTCGTAAAAAGGGCTGGCGCCGGCAGCTTGTACAATCACCAACTTCGGAATCTTCTCGATTACGCCAAGGTCCTTCAGCTCTTGCAGGCCCTTGCCGATCGCCGAGGAGTTTCCCAGGTTTCCCCCCGGAACCACGATGTAGTCGGGCGAGCGCCAGCCGCGCTGCTCAAGCATTTCCGGGACAATCGTCTTCTGGCCTTCAATTCGGAAAGGGTTGATTGAATTTACGAGATAGAGTCCCAGCTCCGGCGCAATTTCGACCAGCAGGCGGAAAGCGGCATCAAAGTTGTTTCCCACTTCCACTACGAACGCTCCAAAATCCAGAGCCTGTGCAAGCTTGGGCGCCGAGATTTGATTGAGGGGGACGAAAAGGAGAGCCTTGAGGCCGGCCCGCGACGCATACGCAGCCATCGAGGACGATGTGTTGCCGGTGGAAGCGCAGGCCACCCACCGGGCGCCTCGGCACACGGCGCGCGTTATGCAGGCCGTCATTCCAACGTCTTTGAAAGAACCGGTAAGATTTGCGCCCTGGTGTTTGACGGTTAACTGAACCGGGCCGGCCCAGGACCCGGCGCGCGGAGCTTCCACCAGCGGCGTGAAACCTTCTGAAAGTGTGATGATCCTCGAGCCGGGATCCGCAAAGGGAACGATTTCGCGAAAGCGCCACACCCCGCTGCGGTCGATGGGGTCGTCGCTCAGCCGGCGCTGCCGCCATGTGTCGCGTAGCTGCGCAGGATTAATGGGGTCGAAATCGTACTTTACATCCAGCAATCCACCGCAGGAGGTGCAAGCGTGGACATCCACCTGGGTGTCCTGACGGCGCCCGCATGTTTCCTCGATGCATTGGAGATAGGTGGAGGCCATCGGCGCTGAGGTGACAGACATCAGGAGTTTCCGCCGCTTCCAGCGCACTCCTAGTTTCTGACACCTGACTCCTTGAGCTTGAACTCCTCGTGAATTGCTTTTACGGCTTCTTTGACGTCGGCAGCTTTGACAGCAAAAGAAATGCTCAATTCGGAGGAGCCTTGGGCGATGGCGATTATATTTATTCCCCGCCGTCCCAGGGCGCCGAACGCCCGGCCGGAAATTCCCGGCGTTCCCTTCATATCCTCACTGATGGCGACCACGACGGCGACGTGAGGCATGATTTCGATTGACACGCGGTCGTCGTGCAGCATTTCCAGTTCGAAAGTCTTTTCCAGGCGGGCTTTTACACGGCGCAAATCGGCGTCGTGTACGGCAAAGCAGAGTACATTGTCGGCGGAGGACTGGGTGACGATCAGAGTTGAGACGTCCTCCAGGCTGAGCGAATCGAACGCCTTCGCGGCAAGCTGGGGAAAAGTGAGTGACTCTTTGCCGCTGATGGTAATCAGGTCGGCCTTGCTGACCGAGGTGATCGCCTTGACGCCTTTGTGACTGTTGCTGGCGGCAGGAACGATGCTGGTGCCCGGGCAGGAAGGATTAAAGCTGTTTTTGATCCACACCGGAATGTTCTTTTTCATGACCGGTTGAATGGTTTTCGGGTGCAGGACTTTGGCGCCGAAGAAGGAAAGCTCAATGGCTTCCCGATAGGAAATTTCCGGAAGGATGCGCGCTTCCGGAACAAGGCGGGGATCCGTGGTCATGACGCCATCGACGTCCGTCCAAATCCAAACTTCATCGGAGTCGAGTGCCGCGCCAATAATCGTTCCGCTATAATCGGAGCCGCCGCGTCCAAGCGTGGTGCACGCTCCTGATCGGGTGGCGCCGCGGAAGCCGGTGATGACGGGAACCACGCCACGCCGGCGCAGTCCCGCCAGGCGTTGGCGCGTCTTGGCATTGGTTTCATCGAAGATGGGCGTGGCATTTCCGAAATGATCGTCGGTGACAATGAGTTCCGTGGCATCGACAGCTTCCGCCGGGGTTCCGCGCGAGCGCAGGATGGCGGCAATAAGGTTTGCGGACATCACTTCGCCCAGGCTGGAGAGGGTGTCCATGGCGCGCGGCGTCACCTCGCGCACGAGCGAAAATCCGGAGCAGAGATTTTCAAAGTCGGCCACGGCGTCGGCGAGCCGCGGGAGCACGGTAGCCTGCTCAGCCGCTTTCAAGAGCTGGTCGGCAACCTCACGGTGACGGTGAGCGAGCTCGCGGCGGACGTTTTTCCAGTTTTCGCGGTCGCCCTGGCTGGCTTCATTGGCGGCGCGAATCAGCATGTCGGTCACACCGCCCATGGCCGAAACCACCACCACCACTTCCGCGCCCTGGGCGTGGCCGCTGACGATCTCCGCGACGCTCTTCATCCGCTCGGCGCTGCCCACGGAGGTCCCGCCAAACTTCATGGTGATCAGGGGCTTCCTGCCCTTGGCCGAACTTGGATTTTCCTTGACCATTATTCCATTTCCTGCGAGCAGGAATTCGCCCGGCTGAGCTTCGCGAGGCCGTTTCAGGAAGGATCGCTAGCGAAGCGCGCCCGTATTCGTCGTGGAAGATGCACCGGCAATGGTGGACTTGGTTGACTCGCGCACGACATCAATAAAAACCTTGGCGGGAAGCGAAAGGTAACGGTCCCGGCGATAAACCAGGCCCAGTTCCCGGTAGAGCTTTTGGCCTTCCAGAGGGACTAGCTTCAGCACACCCGCTGTAACCTCCGGTTGCACATAGGTCCGGCTAATCAGTGAAATTCCCAGGCCCGCGCCTACAAACTTCTTGATGGTTTCCACGCTCGCCATTTCCATCGAGATCTGCACGTGATCGCGTTGTTCGCGCAGCAGCCGGTCAATCACCACGCGGGTGTGGCCGGTCTTGGGCAGAATCAGCGGGTGCTGAGCCAGTTCCTCCACCGTTACGTGCTTGTTCCTGGCCAGAGGATGGGACTTTGGCACGACGACCTGCACCTCATCCCGGAAGACGGGGATCACTTCCATATTGTTGGCCGTCATGGGCAGCGTGACAATCCCGAGGTCAACCGCGCCCTCCTGGACCTTTTGCATAATCTTGTGGCTGAAGTTCCTGTAAATGCTGATCTGGACCAGGGGGTAGAGTTGTTTGAAGCGGGCAAACGTTTTGGGCAGCACATAAAGGCAGGTCGCTTCGTTGGCGCCGATGAACAGCTTGCCACGCGGGGTTTGATTCAGCTCCGCAATCGCCTGGAGCGCTTCCTTGTGCATCGCCAGCATCTTTTCGGCATAGCGATAGAGGATCTCTCCGGCGGGCGTCATCAAGACTTTCTTCCCGCTTCGATCAAAGAGCTTTTCACCGCATTCCTGCTCGAGCAAACGTACCTGCGCGCTGATCGCGGGCTGAGTGCGAAACAACTTCTCCGCTGCCCGCGAAAAACTTTGCAGCTTCGCGACCTCCAGGAAACTTCCTAACTGATCATAGTCCATTGTTTTGGTGATTCCTGAATCCTCTATCTTAGCAAAATGTTCGGGATTCCCGCGAGGAAAATGGAGGTCTGGTAGTGGGTCCGTGTGAATTTTGGAGGCGGCTTCGGGTGGTCCGGAGTTTTAGCGTCCGTCAGCCGACGGATCCTCAGCCGCGTAACCGTCGCGGGTGGTCCCGCCTCGGCGGGACGCGCTACAAAACTCAATCGGACCCGCTATTGGAGGTCTGGAGCCCGCTCGACGGGTTGCATTGGCTTTGGCCAGGGATACCAGCGAGGGCGCCCCGGCAGATTCTTAGAGGGTTTCGCCCTTCGGCGGCCTTTGAAGACGTCCATAGCCGGCCAGGGTCGAGAGCAGTTTCCCCAAATCGAATCCCACATCGCGAAAAACATCGCGAAGGTCGCGCTCGCGATCCTCCGGGCTCATGGCAAGAAATTTCTCTGCGGGAATGTAGAAGGGGTTGTCGCGAATCAATGTATCTTCCACCAGCAGATGCCGGTGAACGGCAATGGCTAAAAAAAGGTGGGGGATTTCAAGGTCACCGATATCATAACGGCAGAGCGCCGCGCTGGGATATTGCTTGACCAGGTAATTCAGGCGGGAGTGCAGCTCAAAAAACTGAGGCACGGAAATTTCAGTCGGTCTTGCCCAAACTCCTTCCTCCAGCCAGCGAACCGCCGGCAGGCGAGCGGCCTCAGCCTCAGTGAAAATCTTCTTTGCGTAATCCAAAAGCTCGCTGGCTCCCCGCGCCGTCAGCGGAAATTGCAGGGATAGATCCTGCAAGTGCCTCTCGACATCGGTCCCGCGTTCGCGCAGCCGGGCGAGCATGTCGAGGCGCATTGCCGCCGGAGCCACGCAACAACATCGATGGCCTCGCCGCAACCCTTCGCTCAGAAATTCCGCACCCTGGGCGGGCGCACTTCCCCCGTGATGAAGAATCGCGATATGTTCGTTTGAGCGTATAGGAATCCGCGCATCCAGATAAGTGAAGGCGCGAGGCGACAATTGAGGGTTGTCCGGCAATTCGCTTCTCCCTGGGTAGAGTTCGCTTGCGAGCGGGCAACGGGCTTTCGGCCGAAGCATTGCCGAGCCCCCTTTGCTATTTTCTCTCGGACACTTGTTTCCTTTAGTTCAACTCCTATTTGGCCGCGATTATGCGGTCGCCGGGGGATTGTGTCAAGGCCGGAAAGCGCGCGGTCCATCGCCCAAATACTGTTATTCTAAGTTTGAGGAACCACGGTTCACTCTCTTTGCCTTCTTATGATTCAACTCGCCGCTGCGGGAAAACACTTCGGCCCTAAGACGCTGTTTGAGTCCTTGGATTGGCTCATTACCCCTCGCGACCGGATTGGTTTGGTGGGTGCGAACGGTACAGGCAAGACGACGCTGCTGAAAGTGCTTGCGCGTCTTGAACCCCTTGATATCGGCGAAATAACTTTTGCCAAAGGTGTGACGGCCGGCTACCTGCCGCAAGACGGGTTGGCGCTTTCCGGCCGCAGCGTGCTGGCGGAGTGCATGTCCGTATTCGGCGACCTGCTTTCCATGGAACAGGAAATGGAAAGCCTGATGGAGAAAATGGGGGAACTGGATCCGGAAGGCGCCGACTACCAGCAGGTCGCCGACCGATTCCACGCGATCGACACGGAATTCCAGCACCGCGATGGATACTCGCTGGAAGCGCAAGCGGGAATGGTGCTGGGCGGATTGGGATTTCCTCCTTCCGAATGGCACCGCCGAACGGAGGAATTCTCCGGCGGATGGCAGATGCGAATCGCCTTGGCCAAGCTGCTGCTCGAAAAGCCAAACCTCCTGTTGCTCGACGAACCCACCAACCACTTGGACCTGGAGTCGCGAAACTGGCTGGAAGAGTATTTGCACGACTACCCTTACGCCTGTGTCCTGGTCTCTCACGACAGGTATTTTCTCGATGTGACGGTGAAGAGGATCGCTGAGATCTGGAACCGGAGCGTTCACTTCTACACGGGAAATTATGAAAAGTACCTTTCTGACAAAACCGCGCGGAGGACGCAAATTGAGGCGGCATACCAGAACCAGCAGGAGCGAATTCAGCAGCTGGAGGTTTTCATCAATCGCTTTCGGTATACCGCCACCAAAGCCAAGCAGGTGCAGAGCCGCATTAAGGAGCTCGAACGCATGGAGCGCATCGAGATTCCCGAGGAGGAAAAGGCCATCCACTTCAAGTTTCCCCAGCCGCAAGCCAGCGGCCGGCGGGTGGCGGAGTTTCAGCGCGTGGCCAAGAGCTACGGATCGAAGCAGGTCTTCCGCGACGTGAGCTTTACCATCGACCGCGGCGACCGTGTGGCGCTGGTGGGGGTGAACGGCGCGGGAAAATCCACGTTGATCAAGCTGCTGGCCGGAATCGAACCGCTGAGCGCCGGGGAATTCAAGCTGGGTCACAACGCCCAGGCGGATTATTTCGCCCAGGACCAATATAAGGCTCTCGACCCGGAGGCGCGGCTGATCGACGACCTGGCGCGCGCCGCGCCCATGGCGCTGAGCACGCAGACGGAACTCCGCAGCCTGCTGGGCTGCTTCCTTTTTACCGAGGATGACGTGTTCAAGCGCATCCGCGTGCTTTCGGGCGGTGAGCGGAACCGCTACGCCCTGGCGCGAATGCTGCTGCAGCCCTCAAATTTTCTGTTGCTCGATGAACCCACGAACCACCTTGACCTGGGCGCCAAGGATGTGCTGCTCGAGGCGCTGGAGAACTACACGGGCACGGTGGTATTTGTATCTCACGACCGCTACTTCATCGACAAGCTGGCGACGCGCGTATTTGAAATCGGCGGCGGCGAGGTCCATGTCTTTCCCGGGAATTATGAGGATTATCTGTGGCGCAAGGAGGGAAAGCAGATTGACCTCACTCTGCCCGGCTCCCCGGATCTGGTCGCGGAGCGCGCCGTAGCGCACCACGCCCGCAACGCAGGGCACTCCGCGCCTGCTCCTCAAGCCGCGCCCGTGACCAAAGTGAAGCGCCTAAACCCTCTCCGCCTCCAGCAGATGAAGGATCGCTGCAGGGAAATCGAAGAGATGGTGGCGCGCCGCGAGGCTGAGATTGAAAGTTACGGGCAAGAGTCGGCTCAGTTCAAGAATGCCGAAGAAAGCATCCGCTTGGCCGGCCTCATCGAAAAAGGGCGCGAGGAAATTGGCGCCTTGATGCGCGAGTGGGAAGAAACCTCCAAGGTAGTTGAAGAGCAGGAGGCAGAGGGGGAATCGGACCATGCAGCCGTATGACCGCATTGAAAACGAGTCGTCACCTCTTCCCGCCGGAGTGCCTAATGCAACCGTTGTTCGGTCCCGCTATTGGCCTGTTGCTACTCTGACCTTTCTCGCCTTGAATTTTGCCTTCTTCGGGCTGGAAATCTACGCGGGCGGATTCAATAACGGCCAGGTGCTGCTGAACCTCGGCGCTTCCTATGGACCCTACGTGAGGCGAGGCGAGTATTGGCGGCTGGTTATGCCGATTTTCCTGCACGGCGGCTGGTCGCACATCCTGGGAAACAGTTTTGTGCTCTACGTCCTGGGCCCGATCCTGGAGAGGGTGTACGGTTACGGCCGCTACGCAACTATCTATGTGGCGTCGGGCATAGGCGGCGCCTTGCTTTCCGCGAACCTCTCGAGGGACATTTCCGTGGGAGCTTCCGGCGCGGTCATGGGAATTGCCGGAGCGATTTTGATTGCCGGCTACGTCCATCGCGATGTGATTCCCGCGCGTTGGGCGCGCGCCTTGGGAGCCAGAATCATTCCGTTCATCCTGATCGTCCTTGCCTCAGGATATAAATCGGCCGAGGTCGATAATTGGGGCCACGTCGGCGGACTGGTGACGGGCGCGTTGCTGGCCATTCTGATTCCTCCGCACCAGCCTGAAGCAGTTTACGGGGCAATTTCCGAACCAGCTTCGGAATCCATCGTTGCCTTGCCGATCGCTGTTGTCATCCTGGCCTTTGCGGGGACGGCCAATCATTACCGGGCGCTCCGCGAGATGGATCGGTTGCTGGCGGAAGGGGAAAGGTTTGAATCCGCCCGCCAATTCGACCGCGAATTGCAGTGTTTCCAAAAGGCGCTGAGTGTGGCTCCGCGCGAAGAAGCCCCTCATGAAGA
>JASIKV010000044.1 GCA_030049455.1 Terriglobia bacterium | reverse complement strand
TTGATGAGCAGCGGATCAACCACCAGGGGCGCCATGGTGCAATGGCTGAGCATCTGGCTCTTGACGCCGGGGGTTTCCGCGATATCGGTGTAAAGGGAGAGCAGCGCTTCGCGGTTCGGGAAGAAAAAGGGCGTTCCGGTGCGGACTTGCCCCCAAATAAACATGTCTTCCGTGGCCAGAGATATCTGAGGGTTGCCCTCCCGGACGTTGGCTCGCACCGCCGCCATGATCTTGTCCTTGGGCACATCGATCTGGGGGTTCAGATCGGGGACGCAGAACTGGCAGCGCCGCCCGCACCCGGTGGTCATTTCGATGACTCCAAACGTCGTACGCTTCTCCGGCACCAGAATGGCGGCTCGGTCGACGGGATGCTCGGCGTTAATCCGGCGCGGCAGGCTCTCGCCCCGGATGGCCTGGTGAAACAGCCGCACCACGTCCGGCGATTCGCTGCGCCCCTCCACCACGCAATCCACACTCAAGTCCGCATAGCTGTCGGTCTGGATAATCTGCCAGCCGCCCGATCCGCCCACGATGACCCGGAAATTCTCCCGAAAGGGATTGGCCTTGATCTTCGCGAATGCCAGTTTTGAATAGTGGGAATTGATCGGCTCTTTCGAAGATCCGAACATGGAAGTGTAGACGCCCGCCGCGAAGGTCACACCCAGAGGATTGTGGGTCGAAACGCCCACGACGCGCGTGCGAGGTCCAAGGAACTTGTCCAGATCGTCGGGGTAGCAAACCGCGATGTCCTCAGAATTGAAATCCCTTTGCAGGGACTTCTCCACCAGGCGCACCCCCGCCGGCATATAGCGCGCTGTGCCGTCAGGGTTGTGTTCCACTTTGCGCCAGGCGGGATACTTGTCGTTGATGACAAACTCCATCCAGACGGGCAGGGAAGCCAGCGCCATCTGGATGAAAAAGCCTGCGTGATCGATGGTCTCCGTCAGCGGAGCTGTCAGGACGATGAGCCTGCCTCCGTCCGCGGGGGGCGCGTAGGGTGCGGCAACTGCGTCATCCTGCGGGACCCGTGCGTAATCCTGCTTCGAATGGCCGTTCCTGCTGAACAGACGTTTGAGCATATGACCGCCTGACGTGGAGAATCGCTTGCTGACGGCTTTGCTTGTTTGTGCGCCCAGAAAGCAGGCTCAAATGACGCAGGGATTCTACCCGAAACACCCCGCTGAATCCATGGGCTTTAATCTTTCCTTGCATCGCCCGGTGCTGCCCGATTGTGGTATAGTTCGCGCGCAATTTCATGGAGCCGCAAGCCGGCTCGCCCGGCAGAATCTTTTTTCGCTTCACCCGCCTGACGTTTCCGCTTCGCGGCCTGATTCATTCTAAATAGCCCAGGGGGCCGGAGGGAATCATGATTAATTCCAAAATTACGCGCCGCGACTTCCACAAGTCTGCGGCTCTAGGTGTCGCCAGCCTTGCAATGTCGGCCGGGCCGATGGTTCGCAACGTATTGGGCGCCAACGATCGCATCAACATCGGCTTGATCGGAGCGGGCGGCATGGGGCAGGGCGACCTGCGCGACATGCTACGCACCGGCGAAGTGAATTGCCTGGCCGTGGCCGATCCGTATGAGCCCAACCGCGATACGGCTATCATGATGACCAACGGCGCGGCGAAGGGGTACAACGATTTTCGCGAGCTCCTCGACCGCAAGGACATCGACGCGGTGATCGTGGCCACGCCCGACCACTGGCACATGATTCCCATGGTCATGGCCTGCCAGGCCGGCAAGGACGTTTATGTTGAAAAGCCGCTGTCCCACACGCTCCTTGAAGGGCGGCACATGGTGCAGGCCGCGGAGAAATATAATCGCGTGGTGCAGGTGGGAACGCAGCAACGCTCCGGCGCGCATTTCCTGAAGGCGGTCGAACTGGTGCGCGACGGCAAGATCGGAAAGGTTACGCTGGCGGAGACGTGGATCCACGGGAACCAGTATCCCGAGGGACTGGAATGCCCGCCGGACACCGCGCCACCCGCGTGGTTTGACTACAATCTGTGGCTCGGCCCCGCGCCCGAGCGTCCCTATAATCGCGTTCGCACACTCAACACCTTCCGCTGGTTTTGGGATTATTCCGGCGGAATCCTGACCGACTGGGGAACCCACCTGCTCGACATCGTGAATTGGGCCACGGGTGTGGATGCTCCGCGCACCATCGCTTCCACGGGCGGGAAATTTGTGCTGGACGATTGCCGCGAAACTCCCGACACGCTGGAAGTGATCTACGAATATCCCGCATCGCCGGTGAGCGGCAAGGAATTCATCGTGCGCTTCTCCAATCGCGTGGCCAATTCGCACGGCCCGGACGGCCACGGCTATGGAATCCAGTTCTACGGAACGGACGGGACGCTTTTCATCGACCGCGACGGCTACACGCTGTGGCCGGAAGCGACGCGCGTGGGGCCCGACCGCCTGTACAATCCCGACGTGATTCACGGCGAGGGCTCGTCGCAGCACTACCCCCACGTGGTCAATTTCCTGGATTGCGTGCGCTCGCGCCAAAAGCCGCATTCCGATGTGGCCACCATGCATCGTTCCACCAGCGTGGGCCTGCTGGGAGTCATTTCCTATAAGCTTGGACGCAAGCTGACCTGGGACGCCGACCGCGAGCAGTTCCCGGACGATGCGGAAGCCAACAAATTGCTGACCAAGGAGTATCGCAAACCCTGGAGCCTGCTGTAGTTCCGCGCAATGGGGCGGTACGAGACGCCCGGTGCGGGGCACGCGAGCATACCGACTTTTTGTCCGCCGGCCGGGATTCCACCGTTTGCAATTGAAATTTCAATGCGGTGCGGAAATCCGCCGAATTCTGGGATTGTTGGGCATTCGTGGCTCATTTGCGGACTTCGAAGCGTCCGCTAAGCTCTATTGTCCGAAAAAATTTTGGCGCCGGCGAGACTTCAGGGCTGGCTTTGAAAGCCGTCATCGCGGAGTGTAATCAGCGTCGAATGGTTCGGCTTTGCAAGCATCACGGAGTGTTCATTAGAAAGATATCATACGAATGTTTCTCGAATCTCCCTCGGGTTATTCGGCCGGGGTTCTTAGCTTGGTCCTAATAACATACGTTACAATGGGTTACCGCCATTTCTCGTCATAAGAATCGCTAATAGTCCCGTCAGGCACGGATAAGGAAATTCAAATTTACCCTCAAAAGTCCTTGACAACCAACCTTAGATATTTATAATTTAGAAACAACGGGATTGGCCAGAATTTATTAGAGCCGGGGCCGGGAGAGTTGATTCCTTCTGGAGCCACATTGAGGTGTTGTGTATGACGGACAGGATTGCAAAAGGCTCACATAAGGCCTTTTTAACCATCGTCGTTGTGGCGTGCGCAGCACTGCCGGCACTTGCAGCCTCCGGCGTGGTGGGTTCGGTGGCGGGCAGCATGAACGCCAGCATCGGCGGTCAAGCCCTGTTGCCCAACACAACCATCTTCAGCGGAGACAGCCTTCAGGTTCAAGACGGTGTTGCGGTTATTGCTGTGGGCACCAGCAACCGCATCGTTTTCGGTAGAAACACTGCCGCGTCTTTCCTCCGCGACGCAAATCAGGTAACCGTATCGCTCGGCCAGGGCAACCTGACCGTGCTGCACCCGGTGGATGGAACCCCGGTGCGGGTAAAGGCTCAGCAAGTATTCATAACCCCGGCGCCTGGTCTCAAGAGCGTAGGGGATATCGCGGTCCTAAGCGACTCGGTGGTCATCACCGCCAAAGAAGGAACGCTGCAAGTTGAAAATCACGGAGTAACAAGAAGCGTGGTGAAAGGCCAGACGATCGTCATCGACCCCAATGCCACGAAGGATGCCAGCAGCGGAGCCGCCGTGGCCAAATCCTCTGCCCCAGCAGGACCTGCAGGGGCGACCGCGGTTGCCGCCACCAGTGCTGCGGCCACGGGAAGCGCTGCCGCAGGCGCCGTGGGGGCTGCCAATTTCACCCGCCCCGGGTCGTCCCGGCCGCTCAATCTGGTGGGATTGGCCGCAACGGCGACGGCAATCACCAATGGAAGCGCCGGGTGTGCTCCCCCGCAGCCAGGTCATTATCCGACCGCCAGCATCGTCGTTCCTTTCTCCGGCACGGCGGCCCCGGTCTGCCCGACGGGCCAATGATTGCCGCCTCCCTCAGGCGATCAATAATTGAGTCAGCGCAAATCAAGCTTTCAAGGAAAGAGATGGTGCCGGTTTCTTCGGCGTAGCCCGACCAGTTGACTCCTTCCACTAGGCACGTGACTTCAGCCATTCCGCAAATCTGCCGATTCCATCTTCAAAACTGACTTTGGGAGAGTAGCCGAGCACGTCGCGAGCCTTGGAGATATCGGCGTGCGTCAGGACCATTTCGCCGGGCGGAGTGGCGACGAATTTTCGGCGGACGGGTTTGCCGAGGGCGCGCCCCAAAAGGTCGACCATTTCGCTGACCCGCACCGGATGGGCGTGACCGATGTTGAAAACGTCGAAGCTGCCGGGTGCGCGCAGGGCAAGCAGGATGCCCTCCACGGTGTCGTCAATGTAGGTAAAGTCGCGTTCCAGGCTGCCATTGCCGAAGAGAGGGACTTCACTGCCTTCCAGGATCAAGCCGGCAAACTTGCGAATGGCCAGGTCGGGGCGCTGCCGGGGCCCGTAAACGGTAAACAGACGAACGCAGACTACCGGAAGGCCCAGGGCGTGCGAATAGGTAAAGGCCAGCGCCTCTCCCGCGGCCTTGGTGGCGGCGTAGATCGAGAGAGGGTGGGAGATGGGCGCGTCCTCACGAAAGGGCGCGACGCTGGAGTGTCCGTAAACGGAGCTGGAGGAGGCGAACACTAGCCGCTGCACTCCGTGCTGGCGGCATGCTTCCAACACCTGCGTAGTTCCGAGGACGTTGAGCGAGGTATAGGCCTCGGGCTGTTCAAACGAGCGGCGCACGCCGGCGCGCGCCGCCAGGTGAATGACCGCCTCGGGTTGAAAGGCCTCAAACGCCCGGCGCAATCCTGCGCCCTCGCGAATATCCACGGGGAAAAATTGAAAATCGCCTGCGGCCTTCACTTCCTCCAGATTGGCGCGCTTCATTTCCACGGGATAATAATCATCCAGATTGTCAACCAGAGCCAGGCGCTTGCCTTCGCGCAAAAGGCGCTCCGCCACATGCGATCCGATGAACCCGGCGCCGCCGGTGACAAGGATTCGGTCCATGTTATTTCTTCCGCATCGCTTGATATTGTGTGGCGGGAACGGTTACGAGTTGAAGATGCCCCTGATCATCAGCCCAAAGATTCACCTGAGCCTGCTCCGCCGTTAACAGAAAGTGCCGCAGCGTACGCGATTCGCCGTCGACGTCGACCGCTTCGGTTCCCACGACCCTCAACGTAATGACGCCGGGCGCAGCCTCCTGGGGAATGAAGGCGCGGAAGGCCTGGACGCCGCCTGCTGCCGCGTCGTAGCGCTCCAGCACGAGCTGATAATGATGAATAACGTTGTCGTCAAGGACGGCGACATCCTTGTCCAGTTTGAAATCGCGGCGGTCCTGCTGCCCTCCCACGGTCTTGTAACGGACTTGAGCAATGTTGGGGCGAAAGTCCATGCTGAGCTGCGAGGACTGCGTGCCTTTCTGGCTCCAGGTGTAGGAAAGAGGGTGAAAGTGCTCGTCGAGCAGCAGGTTGCTGTTGCTGCGAACATCAACTTTCTTGCCTTCCCGCTCCATCTCCAGATGAATTTCGCCCTGCGCTTCAACCTGGTTGGAGCGAAGCTTGATCTCAAATGTCTCTGTGCCGATGGGCTTGCCGGCAATTGAAATTTCGAAGGTCCCGCGGTCGGCGAGGTTGGCGGGCGGGGCCTGCGCCCGCAGCAGAGACGCGGCCGGAACTGCCGCGAGCAGGGCGATTGCCGCCAGGAACAACATCCAGCGCTTGAAGTCAGCCAGGGCAAACTCCTTCCCGTTCAGAAAACCCGCAAGCTCAGAATCTGTTCAACAACTTCCTGGGGATTGCGGCCTTCGGTAGAGATTCGATAGTCGGCCTGGCGATAATAGGGTACGCGCTCCATAAAGAGCTGTGTGAACGATTGCTCGTCGCGAAAGAGCGGGCGATTGTCCAGTCCCTGGCAGCGCTCGCGCAGAACCGCCGGGGGACAATCGAGCCATACCGTGGCGCCGCCCGCTTCCCGCACCAAGTCCACGTTGGCGGGCTGGGCGAATGTGCCGCCCCCCAGGGCTATGACCGCGGGCTCCGCCTTGCAGGCCTCGGTCAGCGCGGCGCGCTCGATTTGGCGGAAAAACGGCTCGCCCGAATTTTCGAAGATCTGCTTGATGCTCAGGCCCTGACCGGCTTCGATCACCGTGTCGAGGTCGATCAGCGGCCAGCCCAGCGTCTTGGCGAGCAACAGCCCAACCGTGGATTTCCCGCTGCCCATGAAGCCCAGAAGATAGATGACTTTTCGACGAACCATTCTGCAAGGGGTCCTGCCGTCGTGGCATGCGCGTCCTGCCCATGATTAAGTATGCGCATGACGCCCCACCACCTTGGTGCGCTTCGCGTGCAGGCGGCCGATGACGGCGTCCCAAGTTAATTATAGTGGCGTGGTCAACCGCGGCGCAACTTTTCGGGCGATGCGTGCCTGGGTCTTCACGATCGCTCGATCTTATATTGTTTTCAACTTTTCGCATCCAGGGCAATCGTAGAAATCCTCTCAGTCGGTAACTTGGTCTTTTCGCGCATGCCTTTTAAGGATTTCCTCCGCTAAAGCACGATCAACGTAGAATCCAGAAGCCTGAAGAGTGTTGACGGCGTCCGCCAGACTGAGGAGGCCGGCTTCGGCGGCATCAAATAGGACGCGAAGGGTGCCGATCACTCGCAGACCTCGCCGCTGCGCTTCTCTTCTCGCGGCACGATCGTCCACAATTAAGGCATCCGCATTTAACTCCTGGGCCAACAAGATTGCTTCTTTTTCGCCTGGGTCGAGTCCTCGAAGATAAGCATCCTCCTTCAATCTGACTTGGCGCACTTCCAGCCAGGGCGGCAGGCGGGATATCCATTTCCTTCACTGGACCCGGCGCTTTTGCTGCCTGCAGCTCCGCGCGCACTGCCTCAGGGATAATAATCCTGCCGTACAGAGTCTTCAGAATGTGAGTTTGATCAATCAGGATCAGATAATGGAGGGGAGTTGTGTCGGCGATGACAATCATCGCCGCGCTTGCTCCTCAGTGCGGAGATCGTTCAAATACTTGCTCGTTTGCGTATCATGCTCGAAATCATCGAGGCTGTAATCGAAGGGAACGTCGTGGCGCAGCATGAATTGGTCGACTTGATCGCGTGTTTCAAAACTCAGCATTCGCCGAACCTGCGATCGGCTGAGCACACGGGCGCGATATCCCTCAATGGCCAGTGCTTCCAGGGCGTGCCGAGGCAGGTCACCCCATTGTTTTTCCAGCATTGCCTCGATGTCTTCGGGAAGCGGAATATTGACTGCCATGCCTTTACTACCTCTGAAGCAGGGGTACAGTACCTGCGCACAGCACCACGACTAAACTTTATAGGAGCCCGGCAGGCAAGTCAATCTGTTGCGGTTCTTCAGTATTGCGGCCGGATGCGGATGTTGCCGCTGAAGGACGTCAATTCCACGTTCGCCTTGCCGGAATTCGACCTTGCCAGCAGGCTGTTAGCCTCTCCGCGCGGGGTGGCGGGGGCACGGCGGTGGTTCATGGGCATGGTGTTGATGACCTTGCCCTTCAGCGTCTTGGCGCTCAGCTCATAAGAAGCCGTCGCCGGGCAGACGATCTCCACGTCGCCGCTGTAGGCGGAAAGGACGTAGTCGCCGCGGTCCATGAAGTCGCCTTCGTAAAGGATGCGTCCGCTCGTGGTGCTGCCGTGCAGGTGAGTGGTGGAAGGTGAAACGAAATGCAGGCTGCCGGTGGTGGAATCCGCTTCCACGCTGCCGGAAGCGCGCAGAATTTCAATATTCCCGGCGACCGAGCGCGCGGAAAGGTGCCCGGAATAGTCGCGAACCGATATGTCGCCGCCTACCGAAACCACGGAAGCGTCCGCCTGCATTCCTTCCACGCGAATCTTGCCCTGGGGATTGCGAATTTCCAGACTCGCGCCGGATGGAACGTCGAGCGTGTAATCCACGCCCTCCTCGGCGGGGGCCGCCGTCGCGTCCAAAACATGAGTTTCAAAGTGGAGTTTTTCCGCGGGGCCGGATTCGGGCAGGATCTCGCTGTCGACTTCCAGGCGAGGGGATGCGACGCTGTAGACCACGTGCACCTGGGCTCTGTCCCAGCCGCGCACCAGCACGATGCCTTTCAGGTTGTGCAGGCTGATGCGAGGTTCGCGCGTGGTGTCAAAGGTTTTCTCAACTTGTCCTTCACCGGCGGCCCAGACAAGAACTGTGGAGGCGCAAAAAACCGCCAGCAGGTACAGGCAATGCCTGACCAACCTCAAGCTTCCAATCGTCCGGTTCATCGAACCGTGTCCCTCTTTTAACGCCCTTCGAACTCCAACGCAGAAGACAGAATTTCAGCCTTTCGTGTGTACGCTGTCAGCAGATAATCGTGTGCCAGCGTATTTCCGGGCTCCTGGTGCAGGGAGTCCAGACATTCGTGAATCGAACCATCCAGGGTCACCAGGCTCTTGTCGTAAGTGGCCTTAAGATCGGGGGCCATGGATGCTTCGCTTGCTCGAAAACTCTTTTCCAAATCGGAGACCACGCGCGCCAGTGAGACATCGTCTGCGGCAGGGAGCAGGCCGGCTTGTGCAATGGCCGTGGAAGATGATTGCGTCGCGGCGTCCCAGGTTTTCTGCGCAGTGGAAGGCATGGTCAGGAGGGCTCCCAGGAAAATCAACCCCGCCAGGGTTCCCAGTGGAGCGAGGTGGGGCATCCAGCGCCAACCCATGATGCGCCGCCAACTGCTTACCGGCATGCCGAAAGCTCCCTCAGCGTCCAAGCGCGCGCGAATGTTGGCCCAAACCACGCGTGAGGGCTCGTGCTGCGGAAGTTCCTGAGCTGCTTCGCGAATCGCCTGCATGTCTGCAAGCAGCGCGCCGCAGGGTTGGCAGTCTTTGGCGTGCGCGGCAATGAACGGTAGCGCCTCACCTTCAAGATATGCCGGCAGTTCGTTCTCGAATTGCTCGCAGGCGGGCTCGGCGAATGCGCCTTCGGCTTCGAGCCGGGCGCGCAGATTCGCCCACATCTTCGGCGACGGCGCATCCTGGGGCAGACTCTTCGCAGCCAATCGAATCGCTTGCAGGTCCGCCAGCAGCGCCCCGCAGGGCTCACATTCCTTTGAGTGGGCCAAAACGAAAGTCTGTGACTCGCCCTCCAGGTGCGCTTGCAAGTCATTTTGGAATTGCGCGCAGGCGGGCGCCGCGAACGCCTCCTGCGCCTGCAGCTTCGTGCGGAGATTGGTCCACACGCGGGGCGAAGGCGCTTCCTGCGGAAGGCTCTTTGCAGCGCTACGAATCGATTCCAGGTCCGCCAGCAGCGACGCGCAGTGGGCGCAATCCCGGGAGTGGGCTGCCACAAAGGGCCGCGCTGCGCCTTCCAGATAGTCCGCCAGCTCATCGTCAAATCGCGCGCAGGCGGCCAGCGTATTGTAGCGACTGTCTTCCATGACTTATCTTTCCCTTATTCCACGGGCCCTTATTCCACGGGCCGTTCTTCCACCGGCTCGCCGGCCGGGAGCGATTCACCCGCGTGTCCGGCGCCGCGATCCAGCTTCAGGCGCTCGCGCAACTTCATGCGGGCCTTGTGAAGCTGCGACTTGGAATTCCCCACCGAACACTTCATGATCTCCGCGATCTCATTATGCTCGTAGCCTTCCACGTCGTGCAGCACAAAGACCGCGCGGTAGCCCGGCGGCAAATCCCGGATGGCATTCTCGAGGCCGATGCGATCCACCGAACCCGCCAGCCGCAGATCGTCATTGCCATAATCCCGCTTGACGGGTTCATCCTGCGACGTATCGGGCTCATCCAGCGAGATCTGTTGCAGCCCTTTCTTGCGCAGGTGCATCAGGACCACATTCACCGCCAGCCGGTGCAGCCAGGTTGAGAAGGCTGACTCGCCGCGGAATGTCGATATCTTGCGGAAGAGCTGGAGAAACGCCTCCTGGGTCAGGTCTTCCGCTTCCGCCGTGTTGCCGGTCATGCGCAAGCACAAGGAGTAAACGCGCCGCTTATGCGTCTCGAAGAGCGCGGCGAACGCAACTTCCTCCCCGCGCTGCGCGCGCGCGATGACCTCAGCTTCAGTTGCGGCCTTCTGCGCCGGTGTCTTGTTTGTATTCAAGAAGTTTCACTACCGGCCGCACCTCAACTCAACTCACCTGAATCAGATGCGGGGTAAGATTTTCGAGTTGTATCCCCTTCGCTGCCCGTCATAACCGAAAGTACTATGCGGCCTGCGCCCACAGCCCGCGGGCCGGCCCAAGGTCCGCTAAGGATTCAACCCGCCGGGAATTCGAATGACGGCCTTTCCCACCCCGATGTTCCCCGAGGTGTCGGAGGCGCGCAGAATCAGCACGTGCTCGCCCGGGGTCAGGGAAGGCAAGGTGACCGTAAAGGTCTCTTTCCGGGAGTCCACAATTCCGTCGTCCGAAATAATGTCGTGCCACTCTTTGCCATCCAGGGAGGTTTCAGCGCTTCGCAGTGGCGACATGCTATCCTCTGCGGAGAATTGTACCTCCGCGGACGAGCCTGTGACCGTCTGTTTCACCACCTCCACGTCGGGAGGAACATTGTCTACCCAAAACGGGGCGCTGAGCAATTCGGTTTTCCGCGCCATGTTCGGAGGGTTGGATTCTTCATCCGAAGCCACCAGCCGGGCGACATATTTGCCATCCGCAAGTGTCGCGGGATCAATGGTATAGGTGGTTTGGTGGATCCTTCCCCTGAGCAAATGCCACTCCTGCTCGTCGGTGGCCTTCACGTAGAGGTAGTAAGTAAGCTGGTCGCCATTGGGGTCATCCGCCAGCCACGTCAGGGTTATGGGAGACTTTCCGGAATTGCTCGGCTGGGGCGCGGGGCCAAAGCTCAACGACGTGGAAGAGCTGACTGACAGCCCGCCCAACCCCATGTTCGGCGAGCTCCCCAGGCCTGAAACTCCCGTTCGCTCGCTTGAAGTGCTGACGTTCAAGGAATGGATTTGCGGCGGCAGGTTCTGGTTCAGGTAGGCGACGGTTACCTCATCGAGTGTCGGCGATTCCTTGCCCGTAGTGTGCAGGACGGCTTTCCACTGAATATATCTTGCAGGGGGGCTGGTTACGGGATCGCCGTTGGGGTTGGAATAGGGACCGGCCCAGTCGCTCCAAGTATTATCGGGGCGATCCGAATTGCCCGAGCGCGTGAAGAACTGCAGGCTGCAACCGGAAGGAACCTCGCCCCGCCATGCCAGCACGCCCCAGTGCGAGATGAATTTTGTGTCCTTCACGACGGATTCGTAGGTGCCTTCGTGAGTGGGTGAGGACTCAATCCGGAAGAGCTTCGCCACATTGCCGGTGGCGGCGTAAAGGTCGGAGCCTTGGCGCAGCAGGCGGGTGGCGAGCGACTCATGGGTTTCCGCCAGAATGGTCAATGTCTGGTTATCGGGCTTGGCATCGAGGTCCAAAATCCGGCCGTTGCCGTCGGTGGTAAACAGCACGTGGTCATTGCGCACGGCCAGACCGAAGATGCTCTCACTATTGGAGCTCCAGATGGTTTCCGCGGAGGAGTCGGGAAAGATTTCGACCAGCGCCCCGTGGCCGCCCGTGGCGGGTATGGGGAACAGAGGCGCAGCTAAAGGCGTGGAGCGATTGAAGCTGGCCGGACGCGCCTCACCTGGAGGGGTCTGCCCCTTGGCAGCCGAATCGAGGTCGGAGGAAGCGGTGACCGTCACCGTTGTAACGCTCGTCGGATTGGTCAGCGCCGGCGCCAGCAGCAGCTCCGGCGAACCTTTGTTGCCCGCTCCGCCCATTGTGGCGGCGAAAATGCGCCCCTGCGAGTCAACCGCCAGGTCGTGAACCTCCGGCAAAGAAGACTGGTAGATCACGAAGCCTTTACCCTGCGGCGATATGCGGTAAATCAGCCCATTCGGCACGCTGCCCGCCAGCAGATTGCCCTTCGCGTCGATTCCCAGGCACATGATGTGGGTTTGCTTGCTGTCGAAAAAAAGGTCGCCCTTGCCGGAGGCGTCCACCCGGAAAATCTGCCCCTTATCGCCCGTCGCGACGTAGAGCTTTCCCTCGGAATCAAATTGCAACGCCCAAATGTATTTGGCCTTGGGCTCATAGAAGGCGCTGGATTTGCCGTCGGCGGTGACTTTGTATACCTTCCCCTCGGGCGATGTACCTACATAAAGATTGCCGTCGGGCCCCACGGCCAGAGCGAAAATGTCGGGCTCTTTGGCCGTGAACAGCAGGGAAGATTTCTGGTCAGGGGTTACCTTGAAGACTTTGCCCTGGTGGCCCGTGCCGACAAAAATGTCGCCATGAGAATCGCGCGCCAGCGATAGCGCCAGAGCTTCCTCCGGGCTGAACACGGTCTGAGCCTCCGGCGCCAGCGTCAAATCGCCTTCCTTGCTCAGGGAGATTCCGGTGAGAGTTCCTTGCAGGAACTCATCGAAGGATCCCACCTGCCAAAAGGTGGTTTCCACGCCGAGCGCGGGCAGCACAACGGCGAACATTACAATCAGAATGCGAAGCCGTCGACCGAGTTTCATTCACACCTCGAAAGACAGTAGACAGTTAACAGTGAACAGTGCACAGAAAAAACCTGCTCATGGCGAGCAGGGCTCGTAACACTTGTTTACTGTCCACTTTACACTGACCACTGTCCACTTCTTTAATTCATCGAACCAATGACCTTCAACATCAGGGTCTTCTGCCCATGGATGGCGTACGGGGTGGGCCGGGTTTCAAAATCCCCTACCACGGAAGTTCCGCTGAACACCACACTGGAAGCCGCGGCCGGGTCCGCCAGGAAAGTTTGCAGCAGGGAAGGCGGCGGAGACGGGTACTCATCGCCGGCCATCACGAAGGAGCGCTGCGGGGCCATCAGCAGGGCGTAGATGCGATTATTGCGCCGCATGCGATTGAG
>JASIKV010000386.1 GCA_030049455.1 Terriglobia bacterium | reverse complement strand
ACGTCGAAGTGGTGCGCGACAAAGTCCTTCACCAGATCGTTCAGGAGCTTGCTATTCGTGGCAGGATTGGTGTCGCGAAGGTCTTCGACGGGCTCCACCAGTCCGCGGCCCATGAAGTTGCGCCAGACGCGGTTCACGATGTTGCGCGCGAAGAAGGGATTCTCCGGCGAAGTCAGCCATTTGGCGAAATAGACGCGTGTATCGCCCGGGGCGGTTTCCGGCAGGGCGCGGGCGTCCAGCGGCTTGGGAGGCAGCACGGTCATAAAGCGGTCGTCGGTGAATTCCCCGGTGGACGCCGAAAATACCGTGACGTTGTTCAGAATCTGGCCGATCCCCGGCCGCGCCGTCTGGTTCGAGTAAGTCTTCAGGCGCACGCGCGCAAACAGATTCGCCATGCCGTAGTAATCTTTCTGCGTCCACTTGGCGAGCGGGTGATTGTGGCAGTGCGCGCAGGTGAGCGTGATGCCCAGGAACGCCTGCGACATGTTTTCGGTCGTGTCGAGCGGGTCGCGGTGAACGACCCAGTAATTCGCCGCGCCGTTTTCGATGGTGTTTCCCGTGGCGGTCACGATTTCATAAACAAACTTGTCCCAGGCTTTGTCGGAAGCCACGCTGTCGCGAATCCAGTCGTAGTAGCTCCACATCTCTTCGTCGGAAAGGTGGTTGCTCGAAACCAGCAGCATGTCGGACCACTTGTACGCCCAGTAGTCCACGAACTCCGGGCGCTTCATGATGGCGTCGATCAACTTGTCGCGCTTGTCCGGCGACTTGTCGCTGACAAACTGCTCGACCTCCGCGGGCGTGGGCAGAATGCCTGCGGCGTCAAGGTACGCCCGGCGGATGAATTCCGCGTCGCCGGCCAGGGACGAGGGCGGAATGTGCAGAACTTCCAGGTGGCTTAAGATGTCTTCATCAATGTAATTGTGTCGCGGTGCGTCTTTGAAGACGGTTTCCGCCAACTTGTAAGGATACGGAATGCGTAAGCGCGCGAAGGTGACTTTGCTCTGGTACCACACGGTCACCGGGGCTTCGCCGAAGCTGTGCATCACCACGTGGCCGTAATTATCGACCGTGGCCACGCCTTCGTTGCCGCTGTCGTATTTCGCCCAGCGTGTTACGTCCTCTCTGCGGCCATCGGTGAAGGTGGCGGTGACGATCAACTGCTGCTCGGCAGCGGGCCGCAGCGAAGCTTCCTGAGGGAACACATCGATTTTCACCACGCGCGCGTCGGAATCCTGCGGCGCGGGCATTCCCTGGGCAATCCAGCCGGAAACAATCTGATATTCGGGCGAGTCCACCGCGAAGCGCTTGCCGCCCCCGTGGGGAATGGCGAGGGTGGGCTTGAGCAGAATCAAACTTTCGGCCGGCTCAAGGCGCTCCGTGCGGCGGGCGAGGGCCTGATGCGTCAGGGTCATGTAATCCGTGTCCGCATCGTAACCGCGCAAGGTCAGCTTGAAGCCGTTCTTCCCCGCCGCGGCGCCGTGGCAGGGTCCGGAATTGCAACCCATCTTGGTCAGCACGGGCTGAACGTCGTTGCGGAAGCTCCAGACCGCGGGGAGCGTAAAATTCTGTACATCGACGGGAATGGATGCGGTGTGTCCCTTCAGCGCCGCGGTGATCGTGGCCCTGCCGTTACCCTGCGCGTCGGCAAAATCATCGATCACTCTCGCCACCTTGGGGTCGGAACTGGTGAACGTCACCTTGCCGGTCACATCCTCCTGGTGGCCGTCCGTAAAGGTTCCCTCAACCACCAGGCGCTGATTGTAGTGCGAGCCGGAAATGGCAATCGCCGCCGGAAGCAGTTCAATCTTGACAAGTGGAACCTGGGGGTAGGCGTTATGGTCTGCGATCAGCGCCACGCTGGGCTTCCCGGATTCGGGGGACTGAGGTTTGTAGGTACCACCCGGATGATAGGGCGCATCCTTCTTTTGCGGCTGCATCTGTGTTTGCGGGGATGGTGAGTCGGAGGACTGCGCAAGCGTCGAACCTGGAATTAAAAACAGTACCGTAAAAACACAAAGGAAAAGAATCCCGAGCGGGTAACGGCGCCGATTCATTTTTCTCGATTCAAGCCTTTCGGATTAAGCATTTGAACTGACGTGCAATGACAATAACAAGCCTCTTTTGGTCCACCCTGAATGGACTCCAAGGCGCGGGAGGAACTAGACCAGCAATTCCTCAATCGGATCGAACCCGTGGTCGACCAACCGCACCACGCGGCCCTGCGAGGTCTTCAGCTCCGTGTCGATGGGAATGCCCAGGCACTTATAAACCGTCGCCGCCACGTGCGCGGGCATCACCGGGCGATCCTTAGGCGCGCCGCCGATGGAATCGGACGAACCCACGATCTGCCCGCCCTTGATGCCGCCGCCTGCCAGCACCACCGTCCAGCATTGGGGCCAATGGTCGCGTCCGCCCGCGGGATTGATGCGCGGCGTGCGGCCAAATTCGCCCGTCGCGAGAACCAGCGTGCTGTCGAGCAATCCGCGATCGCTCAAATCCTCCAACAGTGAGGAATAGGCGTTGTCAAACATCGGCCCCACCAGGTCGCTGTAGCATTGGATGGGGCTGAAGGGAGCGGAACCGTGAATGTCCCAGGTGATGTCGTTGAAGACGGTCTCAAACATATTGACGGTCACGAAGCGCACGCCACGCTCCACAAGGCGCCGCGCCAGCAGACACCCCTGCCCGATGCGCGTCATGCCATAACGCTTGCGCACGTCTTCCGGTTCCTGAGTCAGCTCGAACGCCTCGCGCGCCTTGGCGGAGGTCATCAGCGTGTACGCTTGGTTGAACGTGGCGTCCATCAATTTGGCGTCCTGGTTGGTGTCCTCGAAGTATTGAACGGACTGGTCGATCACCTGGCGCCAGCTTCGGCGGCGGTCAACGCGCACGGCAGAGATGTAATCCGGCGGCAGCATGTCGGGCACCTGGAAATCCGGCGCGGAAGGGTCGGCGTTGAGCACAAAGGGATCAAATTGCTTGCCCAGAAATCCCGCCGTGTCACCGTGCGGAAGGTTGCCGCCCAGTTCGCCGATGATGTAAGGAATCAGCACGTTGGGAGGCATATCGCCGTTGGGCCCACGCTCGAAGCGCAGCACGGAGCCGTAGTTGGGGGATTCAAGCCCGCCCTGGAAGAGCCGCCCGGTTTGCATCATTTGCACGCCGGTATCGTGTACGGCCGCTCCGGTGTGGTACATCGACCGCAGCAGGGCGAACTTATCCGCGTGCTTGGCCATCCGGGGAAAAATTTCAGATATTTCGATGCCGGAAACGTTGGTCTTGATGGGCTTGTAGGGACCCCGAATGGAGGAAGGAGCGTCCGGCTTCATGTCCCAGGTATCAAGCTGGCTGGGGCCGCCAACCAGCATAAGCTGTATACAGTTGACATCCTTGTTGTTGTCCACCGAGCCGGAGGCCTTCAGAGAGAAAAACTCGGGCAGGGTCAACCCCATGAACCCGAGCGCCCCCGCGTGGAGAAAGTCGCGGCGAGTTACCCCGTCGCAGAACTGACACTTCTTGTCTGCGTCCAGCCTAAACATCCTATGAATCCCCCCTATTCATACGACGACGGGTAAGCGGTTGTCGTTGCCAAGCACCCTCGAAACGTTTCGATAAACCAGCGCATCAAGCCCCATTATAGCTCTTGCCGAAGAAGAATTTCAGGATTTTCGCTAAGGGCGATTTGTAGCGGTCTATGACCGCCAGAGCGATCCCCGGCTGGCGCAGAGACGGACTACAGTCGCTGCGACCGTGATGAAACTGCGGTCTCACTATGAAATCGCAGACTTCCGTAGGGGCAACCCTCGTGGTTGCCCCGGCAGGGCGGCCACAAGTGCCGCCTCTACAACTCGATCACGCTTCTTCCCACTGTTTCTTGATGTACGCAAGCCCCCGTGCCAATGCCGCTTCGGGATTATCCGTAGCATTGCATTCCATGGTCAGCCAGCCTGAGAATCCCCACTCCTTCAGTGCGTGAAAGCCCGGTCGGTAATCAAAGGGCAGCGAGCCCGGTTCCGTGCGCGCCTTGCCGTCGGCGAGGTGACAATAGACGGTGTACTTGCCGAATTCGC
>JASIKV010000385.1 GCA_030049455.1 Terriglobia bacterium | reverse complement strand
GCATCGCGCTCGAAGGCCGTGGGTTTTTCGCAGGAGCTTCTCGACCGGCTCAAGACCTACGATTGGCCCGGAAACGTCCGCGAGCTTGAAAACTTTGTGCGTCGCGCCCTGGTGCTGGCCTCGGGTCCGGAGGCAGGTCTGGAGCTTCTCCCCGGGGCGAGTCTTCAAAACGACGAAAGCGCTCCCGCAGGAATCGCGCCCGGCCTGACGTTGCGCGAACTGGAGCGGTCACTTCTCGAAAGGACTTTGGACGCGACCGGAGGCAACCGCACGCGCGCCGCGGACATGCTGGGCGTCAGCCTGCGAACCGTTCGCAACAAAATTCGCGAGTTTGGGCTTCCCCCACGGAGTCCCGCACCGAATGGTGCAGGGCGGAGGTTGGCATGAACTGGCTTGAGACCGCCGACATGCAGCGGCTGGAGCATTACCTGGACTTGGTGACGTTTCGTCAGGAGTTGATATCGAGCAACCTGGCAAACGTTGATACTCCGGGATACCGCACCCAGGACATTAATTTTGAGGCGGAGGTGCGCCGCGCGGGCATGCGCGTGGCCGGCTCTGCGGTTTCGCCCCATGTGCAGGAAATCAAGGGTCTGATCGAGCGCCCCGACGGCAACAACGTGAGTCTGGAGCGCGAAACCATGGACCTGGCGCAGGTCCAGCTTCAATACCGTGCGGGCGTGGAGCTGCTTCGCGACGAGCTCCACACCCTGCAATCCGCCATCAACGAAGGGAAATAAAACCATGAACCTCTTTGCAGTGCTTGACATCAATGCCTCCGCCCTGACCGCTGAACGCGAGCGGGCGGAAGTTACGGCCAGCAACATGGCGAATGCGCAAACCACTCGAACACCCGGCGGCGGTCCGTACAAAAAGCAGTGGGTGGTCTTCGGTACGGAGCGCCCGGGCGCGAGCCAGTTCGCATTGACCCTTTCGCGCTTCGGGGATCTGCACGCACGGGGCGTGAAAGTGGTGCAGGTGGTTGACGACAAGGCGCCGCCCCTTCGCCGGTACGAACCCGGCCATCCCGACGCCGATGCCGACGGGTATGTCGCTTATCCGGACATCAATCCCGTGGAAGAGATGGTCAACCTGATGGGGGCCTCACAGGCGTACCAGTTGAATGTATCCGCCGTGCAGGCCACCAAGGCAATGATTTCGGAAACGCTGCAGCTTTTGACTTAGCAGGATTCAGGAGATTGGGAGGATTAACCCGTGGGCAACCCTGTTCCAGGGACACCTCAAATTGATTGGAGCAATGTCCAACTGGACGTTCGCCAGCCTGGCGGCAGCCGTTCGGATTTCTTCCAGGCGCTGGAGGGAGCCATGGACAAGGTTCAAGAGGTCCAGTCCGGGGCCGACCAGCAGGTGGCAAGCCTTCTGCAGGGGAATGGGCAGGACCTTCACTCGGCCATGATGGCGGTGGAAAAGGCGGACCTGACTTTTCAGTTGATGATGCAAGTGCGGAACAAGATCGTGCAGGCTTACCAGACGATTTCCCAAATGCAATTCTAGGCAAATGAAGCATGGCGGTTGACGCGAAGCAGATTACCAACCAGGTTGTCACCTTCGCCAAGGGCCTCACACTGCGTCAGAAGGTAACAATCGCAGCGGGAGTCGCCCTGGTGGTGGGGACGCTCTGGGTGTTTGTGGCCCTTTTCGACAAGGCTGAATACAAGACTCTTTACTCAGGGCTCTCCGCGAGCGACGCGCAGTCTTTGGCGCAGCACCTGACGGGAAAAAATATTCCCTACGAGCTGGCAAGCGACGGTACCAGCCTCCTCGTGCCGGCTGATCAGCTCGACAAGGCCCGGCTCGATCTGGCGACGGACGGCATGCCGCAGTCCGGCAGAATGGGCTTCGAGCTCTTTGACAAGCCGAACTGGGCCGGGAGCGATTTTGCGGAAAAAGTGAATTACCAGCGTGCCCTGGAGGGCGAGTTGGAGCGCACGATTGAAACCCTGGGCGAGATTCAGGCCGCGCGGGTTCATCTGGTGATGCCGCAGGAATCGCTGTTCACGGAGGAGGAGCGCCCGGCCAAGGCCTCCGTGGTCGTCAAGCTGAAGAGCGGGCGGCTGAGCGACGATGCGCAGGAAGCCATCACGCATCTGGTGGCCAGTGCGGTGGAAAATCTGAAGCCCGAGAACGTAACGTTGATCAATGCCGACGGCGGCATGCCGATTCTTGCCCACAGCGGAGGATCCTCCGGCCGGCCGCGCGCCTGGACAGACTTCGAAGCGGCGCTCGCACAGAAAGTTGTCGCCACACTCACGCCCGTGGTCGGCGAGGGGAAGGCGCGCGCCAATGTGACCGTGGAATATGACCTTGCCACCAGCGACAGCACGCAGGAATCGTATGATCCCAACGGCTCCGTGGTGCTGACCTCGGAAGTTTCGCAGGAGAATGTAGGCGAGACCGGTGCGGAAGGAACGCCGGGAACCCCCTCCAATGTCCCGGGAAAGCAGCCGAATCCTCCCGTCAAGCCGCCATCGCCCGCAGATTCCGATTCGCAGGGTTTGCATACGGAGACCAAAACCTTCGCGGTGAGCAAAACCTTACGCCATACCGTGCAGCCCGCGGGAATGCTGAAGCGCATTACCGCGGCCGTGCTGGTGGACGACGTCACGGAGGTTCACGAAGACAACGGCCAGAAAGTGGAAACCCGCCGGAAGCGAACTCCTGAAGAGATGAAGCAGATCAGCGACCTGGTTGCGGCGGCGATTGGCGTGGACCCTCAGCGCGGCGACAAGGTGGCGGTCGAAAACCTATCCTTCCTGACTTTGCCGCTTGAGAATCCCACTCCGCCC
>JASIKV010000384.1 GCA_030049455.1 Terriglobia bacterium | reverse complement strand
CGATAGCCGTCTTCGTCCTCGATCTGAATTCGGCTGAGGACAAACGATGCAAGAACGCGGGCGGGGACGCCCGCGCTACAACGGGAGAGGAACCCTAATGGAAGCAGCCGCGGCAACGGGCGTTCGCGAAGTCACCTACGTCGATGCGGGCGTGGAAGCTCTGCGCGAGGAGATGCAGCGCGACCCCAGCATCGTCTACATCGGCCAGGGGATCGGCCCGCGCGGGGGAAATTTCCGCCAGACGCGCGGCCTGTGGAAGGAATTCGGCGACCACCGCCTGCGCGACACCGGCATCTGCGAGCTGGGCTCGACCGGCATCGCCATCGGAGCCGCCATGGCGGGCACGCGCGCCATTGTGGACGAGGTCTTTCTGGACTTCGCGCTGGAGGCCATGACGCAGATCATCCAACAGGCCGCGAATATCAGCTATTCCTCCCACGGCAAGATCAAGGCCCCGGTCGTAGTGCGCGGCGCGATGGGATCGGTGCGGAGCGCCGGCGCGCACCACTCGCACTGCTTCTACGCGTGGTTCGCCAGCACGCCGGGCTTGAAAGTCGTTGCGCCGGCGACTCCCTGCGATGTGAAAGGTTTGCTGAAAAGTTCCCTGCGCGAAAACGGGCCGGTGATTTTCATCGAGCACAAGGCGCTCTACAACACCAGGGGGCCGATACCCGAGGGTGAGTACACCATCCCGCTGGGAGAGGCCAAGATCCATCGCCCGGGCAGGGACGTTACGCTGGTGGCAGTGTCGAAAATGGTGAGTGTGGCGCTGGATGCGGCGGCGATCCTTGAGGGGCAAGGCGTTTCGGCGGAAGTCGTTGACCCGCGAACCATCGTGCCGCTCGATCGCAAGACGATTGCGGGCTCGATTCGCAAGACGGGGCGCGTGGCCGTAATCGACGAAGCTCCCGCCATGTGCGGGTTCTCGGGAGAAATTGTGGCGCTTGCCTGCGAAGAGTGCTTTGACTCGCTCGACGCTCCGCCCGCGCGCATCTGTTCCCTGCCCGTGCCGAATCCCTTCAGCCCGCAGCTTGAGAACCAGATGATCCCTTCTGCGGAGCGCGTGGCGGCGGAAGTTCGGAAGATCATGGAGAACTAGGCGGCGCAGGCCGCCACCTGTAGCGCGGGTGTCCCCACCCGCGGCAGGGCCTGCGGCCGCACTTCAGGCCATATCGCGGCTGGGGACAGCCGCATACCGTGGCTTAGGGAAGCCGCAAAACGCGGGTGGGAACACCCGCGGCAGGGCCTGCGGCCGCACTTCAGGCCATATCGTGGCTGGGGGCAGCCGCATATCGTGGCTTAGGGCAGCCGCAAAACGCGGGTGGGGACACCCGCGCTACAACTATGACCTACGACATCGTCATGCCCCAACTCGGACTCACCATGGAAGAAGGCGCCGTGGTCGCCTGGCAGAAGAAGCTCGGCGACTGGGTGAAGAAGGGCGAGGTCCTTTTTATCGTTGAGACCGACAAATCCGAAATGGAAGTTGAATCTACCGATACGGGTTACCTGAATTTCGTCGCAGTTGAATTGAGGAAGAAGGTTCGAGTCGGAACGGTCATTGCCGCGCTGGGCGACCGTCCCGGAGAGATTGGGATCGCACAGACTTCAGGCGCGGCGGCGAGCGCGGCTCCTCCACCGGCTGGAATGCCGCCTGCAAGCTCCTTGCCCAATCGTCCGCAGGGCGGGGCCGTTCATCCGATTTCATCCAGCCTTGATGAAGAATCGGAATTTGTCGCCAGCCCACGAGCGAAGAAACTCGCGAAGGAACTGGGCGTCGACATCCGCGCAGTGAAGCCCGCAAGCGGCCGTCGAATCGTTGAGGATGATGTGCGGCGTCATCACCAGTCCGCATAAAATCCGGGAAAAGGAAACGCGCATGAGCTCCCACGAAGCATTGAAGGGTAAAAGAACTCTGGTCACCGGCTCGGGCACGGGCATCGGGCGCGAGATCGCTCTGGAATTCGCCCGCCAGGGCTCAGACGTAGCGCTGCACTTTGCCAAAGATTCGGGCGCGGAATCGGCGGCCGAAGAGATTCGCCAGTTGGGCCGCCGCGCCACGGTGATTCAGGCGAATTTCGAAAACCTCGATGAGGTGGAAGCGCTGGCCGCGAAGGCCGCGGACTTCCTGGGAGGCATCGATTGCCTGGTGAACAACGCGGGCGTGACCTTCAACCGGCCGTTCCTGAAAATCAAGCGCGAGCAGTTTGACTTCATTTTCAATGTCAACTTCCGCGCCATGTTCTTTCTTACCCAGCGCGTGGCGGAGGCGATGCTGAAGTCGGGCGGGGGCGCGGTTTGCAACCTGACGTCCGTCCACGGCGTCTCAGGCGCTCCGGAGCACGCGTTGTATGCCTCGACCAAGGGCGCCATCATCGCCTTTACGCGCACCCTGTCGGTGGAGCTGGCGCACCGGGGCGTGCGCGTGAACGCCATCGCTCCCGGCTGGGTGACCGTCGAGAACTACTTCAAGGCGGTGCCGGGCTTCACGGAGGAAGCAGCCGCGGAAGCCACGCATCGCATGATTCCCGCCGCGCGTCCGGGAAAACCCATCGACGTCGCCAAGCTCGCAGCGTTCCTGTGCTCCGACGATGCCAGCTACATGATCGGGCAGACGGTGATTCTGGACGGCGGCACGACCGCGCTGATGTCGTTGATCTCGGATTTCCGCAATGAGTCCCCGAATCGCTTCGGGCGCGGCTACGTGCCGGGGGCGTGAATCGTAGGGGCACCCGTCGCGGGCGCCCTTCTATGCATATTCAGCCAGAATGTGAATACCGGTACGGGCAGGCACGAGGCCTGCCCCTACTTGAGACTTAGCTCCAGCAGGGTCACCGTCAGCGGCGGAAAGGTGAACTGAAGGCTTGCGCCGCGCATTGCCGCTTGCTCGGTGCGCAGCGAGACGCGCCGGGGATCGTCGCGGCTATTCATCACTTCCGATGTGCCCGCGTGCG
>JASIKV010000043.1 GCA_030049455.1 Terriglobia bacterium | reverse complement strand
AACTTCTTCACCTCGTCCTCGGTCAGCTCCAGGTGCGCGAGGTCGGCAACGTAGCGAACGTCTTTTTCCGTAAGGGGCATGTAATTCCCTAATAGCGCTGGCGGCTGAAGTACTTGGCGTAGGAAGCCGCATACGCCGCGGCTACCTCACGATCGGCGATCGCCGTCGTGTCCGTCATCTGTCCCTTCAAGTCGGGTGAAAGCACACCGTCCTTTCGCATCACCTTCGCGGCGAACAAGGAAGGTGGCTCGGTCCTGATCCTCAGCTTGCGCACGACGGGCTGGCCCAGAAAGCCGTTGATGCCGGCGCGAAGCTCTTCCGTCATCTGCCGCAATTGCCCGCCCCACGTGGCGCAGTCGGTGGAAACGGTCAGCAACCCGGAGGCAAAGCAGGCCGGCCGCGAATGCTGCGCCAGCGTCTTTCCGGCGATGCGCGGCCACAAGGGCAGCAGGATTTCAATCAGGTGCGGCTCCGTGCGGCGGATTTGCCTTCTGAACAAGCCGGGCAAGATTCTTCCGATTTCGTCCACGTTGCAGATTCTCCGGATGGAATTGCTGATGACTCGTGAGATTCTGAGTTTAGCACAACGCGCGCAGCGGAGGAGCGGAAAAGGCGGAAAGGAAGTACATGATTGTCAGCCACCAAGGCTCAATGATAACCTTTTGTGCGCGCAGGGAGCTGAAAACGTATCATCGACGACTTACCCCATGAAGTTTCTTCTCGCCTCCAATTCACCGCGCCGGGCGGAGTTGCTCCGCAATGCCGGATTTGAGTTTGAGGTCATTTCAAACGGCGCCCAAGAAGGCCCGCCGGGCTCGGACGAGCCGCCGGAGGATTACGCCCGGCGCCTGGCTCGCGACAAAGCTCTGGGCGCCGCTGCGACCGCGCCGCCCGGCAGCGTGGTGCTGGGAGCGGACACCATCGTCGCGCTAAATGGGTCAATTCTGGGGAAGCCCCTGGGGCCGTTCGATGCGGCTCGCATGATTCGGATGCTTTCCGGCATGACCCATCAGGTGATTACGGCGATCTGCCTGGTGAAGGCTCCTGACCAGATCGCCGCGCTCAAGCATGAGACGACTTTTGTGACCTTTCGCGAAATCAGCGTCGATGAGATTCACGATTACGTTGGCCGCAAAGAGCCATATGACAAGGCCGGCGCTTACGCCATTCAAGGGCTCGCCTCGCGCTTCGCCACGCGCATTTCCGGATGCTACTTCAATGTGGTGGGACTTCCCATCGCGCTTCTCGATGAGGTTCTTCGAGGAATCGAAGCCGCAAGCGCAAAGTTGAAGGCAAGCAGCCCCACCCCGCCCCAAGCCGCTCCATCGCCAGTCAAAGGATAATCCGCTCGTCGCCTTCGCGGCGCGTTACATGCTCGCGATCGAGATATTCCAGAAGAGGGATGGCATACTTGCGGGAAAGGCCGGTCAAATCTTTGAACTCCGGCACGGTCAAACCCCTTGTCTGGCCCTTTCGGCGCTCAAGCATCACTCGCAGTTTGCGCAGCGCGGACTGATGGAAGATCAACTCTTCAGATATCTTCAGGAGAACGCCTTCCTTCAACAGCATTCTCAGCAGCTTTTCGGCGCGCGGCTGATCCAGCCGCAACTTGGCCAGCACCTCACGGGCGCCGGGAACGGCCAAGCCAGCCCTTTCAAACGCCGCGGCAATCTGGTCCCGGGCCGAGGCCTCTTCAGCGGAGAGCTGAATGGTGCGGCCGGCCAGATGAACCGTTTCGCCCTGAACGTCAATCTTGCCCGAAGCAGCGAGCGCCTGCAGCAGTGAGTTGAACAGCAAGGGCGATGGAACCGATCGCGCCACCCCGCGCACCTTCAGCTTCGAACACAGTTCATCTTTCGGGAGACCCGGCAGCAAGGGATTTGCTGCGTGGAACTCGCTGAGTTTCTCCAGTACGAGTGCGGCCAATCGCTCGAAATACGCCGAATCGACGAGCAAATAGGCCGGTTGCCCCAGCAGCGTCACACGTTTTTGCGATTGAAGGGAATTTGCCAGGCGGAGAACTTCGGCGGGTTTCCAACCTGTTCGGGCTGCAAGCGCGGTCGTGGATGCCTCACCCGCCTGCGCGACAAGCAAGTGGAGCCGCGCCGATGGCTCACCCTTCTCCAGCACTCGCAGGGACTCAAGGGTGGCGGGATCGCCGTGCCGATGCCTGGGAGGATTGACATCCAGCACGCTGCCGCCGCCGATGGTGATGACGGGCGAAAATTGGCGAACAATGAAGCGGTCGCCGGGAACGAAAAGGCCGTGCTCGGAAAGGCGGAGTTGGACGAATCCGGTCGTGCCCTGCTTCAATTCCTTGCTCTCCAGCAGAACGGCGCTTGCCATGATCTCTGCCGTCCCGCAGTGGAAGTGAACTTTGGTGTGATTCTTCAAAGTCCGCGCGCCGGGCAGCAGGCTGAGTGTGCAGTCCAGCGTGGCGGTTGATTGAAAGGCGCCGCTGGCAGCCAGAGTCATTCCGCGAGTGATTTGCCGCGCCTCCACTCCCGCCAGGTTCAAGGCAGTTCGCTGGCCTGCCGTCGCGCGATCCGCGGGCGCATTATGCACCTGGATGCCGCGCACGCGTACGCGCTTGCCCAGGGGAAAGACCTCAACCTCGGCTTCCTTCTCCACCGAACCCGCAATGAGTGTGCCCGTAACGACCGCTCCGAATCCCTTCATCACAAAAGACCGGTCGATGGGCAGTCGAAATGGTGAATCCGTTGATCGAGAGGGCGCATCAAGGCCCAGGCGTCGAAGCACGGTGCGGAGTTCCGACAATCCTTCACCGGTGCGTGCGCTCACAGCCACGATGGGCGCCCCCTCCAGGAACGACCCCGCGACGAACTCCTGCGCTTCCAGCCGCACCAGGCCCAACACCTCGCGATCGACCAAATCCGACTTGGTGATCACCACCAGGCCGTGACGGATACCGAGCAGCCGGCAAATATCGAAGTGTTCACGGGTTTGTGGCTTGATGGATTCGTCGGCAGCAATTATCAACATCACCAGATCGATGCCGCCTACGCCCGCCAGCATGTTCTTCACAAAGCGCTCGTGGCCGGGGACGTCAA
>JASIKV010000383.1 GCA_030049455.1 Terriglobia bacterium | reverse complement strand
TCGGGCAGCGCAAAAATCACGCGGTAGCCATCCTTGGCGGTGACCAGAACGTAGGTGGCCATAGCTTTCCCGCGCAACTGCGCCCCCAGCGTCGCGCCGGCTTTCTGCAAAATTTCGGTCAGGGTCACGCCCTCGAAGGTTCCGGAGGTGTTATGCGCGCTCGCCGTGACCTTGGTCCGCGGCATAGCAGCCAGGTCCGCGAGGGTTAGATTTAAGGGTTGCGTTACTGCGCCGCTGACTTGAAGCACGACGCCTGCGGAAGTTTGCGCCGGCGGCGCGATCACATGGAGCGCCAGAAGCAGAAGTGTAGTTGCCCCCATGGCCCTAGAAGCTAGCACCATTCCCGGGCATTGACAACTGCTAAAGCAATGGTGCAAGCCAGGTTGCATTGACTGCCGCTGATGCTGGGAATAAGATGTGCACCTTGACACGGATATCGTTCCATACATGACTCCAGAATCGCCGGCAGGCGGCACCTTGGAGGTCAAGGTATGTTCATTCGAGTCTCGGTCTTAGTCGTGATTCTGTGCTCGCCGCTGGGTGCGAGCGCAGCGGACCTCTCCACGGCTCCCTCCGAAGATTTACTCAAGCTCTACGCACAATTTCGCGCCCTGCAGGGAAGCACTCAGGGAGGCATTACGGAGAATGCCGTCTTTCGGCGAGACGCGGCGACATTTACGTTTGAGGAGGGGCATCTAACGCTGGCCGAGTCCATCGGCGGCCGGGTGCTTGCGGCCTGTTTTGATGGTCAGGGGTCCGTGCAGATTCAAGCCCCCTCACCCGCGCTGCAACACCAGCTCGCACGATTTGCCGGCGGCCCCGTGCTGAAGGACGAATTCACTCGCGCGGTTTTCTTCTTCACCGATGATTCCCTCAATCAGTTGAAGCAGTCGGTGAATTTCCGCGAAGGCGCGGATGCGGATGCTGCGACCAAGGCCTTCGCGGCCGAACAGAAGAAATTTTCCGGGAGCTTTAACGGTTGGTGGGTCAACGAGCGCGACGGCAATTTTGAGATGCGCAACATTTCCGCGCGCATGCTGGCGGACCTGACGGACGCTACGAGCAAAGGCTTTTTCCTCGCAGACTTCAAGGGACAGCGCCACGGCGACATGATTTACCAGGTCAGTTGGAACCGCGATTCTCTTCCTTTGCCCTACTTCGCCAATGACGAAGAGGTGATGCTGCTGCACTACAACCGCGATGATTATTTCGAGTGGGTGGCGGGCTTCCATCTGGCGGAGGAGTACGCGCACTCCGCCTGGCCGGAGCATCGCACGCTGATTGCCCATTGCCGCGCGGAGACGATTGAGGCGGACATCGGCAAGGACAGTCACCTCTCCGCGACGGCCTCCATGCAAATCGAAGTTCCCGGAGGGCCGGCGCGCGTCCTGCCGCTGAGCCTGGATGGCGTGCTCAGGATTTCTTCCATCCTGGATGAGCAGGGCAAAAAAATCTCTTTTATTCAAGAGCCCCGCGAAATGGACAGCGACACGTGGATCATCCTGCCTGAGCCCGCGGCGCCGGGAAAGGTCTACAACCTGAAGATCGCTTATACGGAGGATTCCACTCGCGAAAGCCGGATTGTGCACCCGCGGGGCCCCGGGCTTTTTTATGTGACCGCGCGTGAAAACTGGTTCCCGAGTTTTGGGGCCTTTGACGATCGCACCCAATACAAGCTGCACTTTGATTCGCCCAAGCGGTTTGTTTTTCTGGGAACAGGCCGGCGGGTGAATTCGTCAAAGGGGAAGGATGCCTTGACAACGGATTGGGATTCAGAGGTTCCCTTAAGTGTCGTGGGATTCAATTACGGTGATTTTGAGTCAAAAAGCCAGTCGGAGGGGAACCTCACCGTGACGGCATACGGCGGAAAGGAGGTTCCGGACGAGCTGATACCCGCTCAGCATTCGCCCATGGGTGCGGGAGTCAATACCACGGCCATGCTGGGATACGCCGCAGGGATGAGCTTGCAGGCCTTCAGGCTTTATCAATACTATTTCGGCCCGCTGCCTTTCAAGGACATCTCCGTGACGGAGCAACCTGTGATGGGCTACGGGCAAAGTTGGCCCACGCTCATCTTTCTTCCTTACGATTCTCTTCTGGACAGCACGACGCGCCACTTTCTGGGTTTTCAAGTCTCGGCGCAGGAAGCCGAGTTCTACAATGTCGTGGCCGTGCACGAAATGGCGCACCAATGGTGGGGCCACTTGGTGGGTTGGAAAACCTATCGCGACCAATGGCTTTCCGAGGGCTTTGCGGAGTTTTCCGCGAGCCTCTATGTGCGGAAGGCAAATACGGAAAAGATACGGTCTTACTGGGACCTGAAGCGGACGTTCCTACTTTCCAAGAATCCGGCAGGCCATCGCCCCGTGGATGTCGGGCCCCTTTACCTTAATGGGCAATTGAACTCCAAAATGGAACCTGTAAACTCCTTCATGATCTATGCCAAGGGCGCCTACGTCCTGGAAATGATCCGGATGATCATGGAAAATCCCCGGCAGTCCGAACCCGACCAGAGGTTCATCGACATGATGCACGATTTCGTTACCACTTACGCCTATCGCAACGCTTCAACGGCGGATTTTCAGCGCATCGTTGAAAAGCATATCGGCGCACCGATGGACTGGTTTTTCAATGAGTACGTTTATGGAACGCAGATTCCCACCTATACGTTCAAGTATGATTTGAAGCCCGCGCCGGACGGCAAATGGATTCTTCAGGGTTCCCTGACGCAATCGGGTGTTTCCGACGATTTCCAGATGCTCGTGCCTTTCTATTTGACCCTGGGCAAGGCCGTCCACCGCATGGGCTTGATTCGCATTACAGGATCTTCGACAGTTCCCCTTGAAATTCCGCTTTCCGCGCGCCCTGACAGAATTTCAATTGACGAGTATCATGACATTCTGGCAATTGAGCACTGATTCCACACGTTGAGGGGTGCGGCTGAGGAGAATTTGGGAATCCATCCAAGGAGAGTCGAAATGACCCGTCAGGAAGCCACCGAGAAAATCTTGCACGCCAAGAGTACACGAAGCATTTCGTTCGAGGAAATCGCCCGCGCCGTGGGCCGGAACATCGTCTGGACCACCGCTGCGCTGCTGGGGCAGGCGACGATGAACAAGGAAGAGGCAGAGAAAGTAACTGCCTGCCTGGGGCTGGGCGCGCCCGTCGCGGAGGCGCTGCAAACCATCCCCACCAAGGGCTCACTCGATTCCACGGTCCCGGTCGATCCCCTGATTTACCGCTTCCACGAAATCACCCAGGTCTACGGCACCACGATCAAGGCGCTTATCCACGAAATGTTCGGCGACGGGATCATGAGCGCCATCGATTTCACCATGGAAATCGAGCGCGTCCCGGACCCGCATGGCGACAGGGTAAAAATCACCTACAACGGGAAGTTTCTGCCCTATAAGAAGTGGTGAGGGCGCCGCAAGCCGGAAGCGAATCGTCCTTCGTCAGGGCGCACTCTTCTTTCGAAGCGTGAATACGACGGTATCCGACGTCGACGGCGTCGAAACTGTGCGCTGAACCTTCAATGTCTGCCCGTCTTCAGAGAGTGTCCAGCGTTCCTTGCTGTTGAGGGCCAGGTGGGTTTGGCCGTCACTGGATTCCTGGAACGCGATCGACAGGTCCAAAGACTTTCCACCCTTCGACCACTTGGCCGTAAGTTGGACATCGCCAAAACCACTGACGTGATCGGTGGTCTTTCTCCCGTCCAAATTGTAAGTAGCCTGCGAGGGGGCCGTTTGCATCGCCAGGGAGCCGGGGCCATTGCCGCCGGGAGTCGCATCGCCCATGGTTCCACCGCTCCTCACCAGCCCGCCGTTCGCGGATTTCGAGCCCTGCGATTGGGCATTGGCTTCATTCTGGAGAGCCTGGAGAGTGCCGTTGCTTCCCGGCCCCTGCTCACCGGCGTCGGCAGCGCCGCCGGGCTGAACTGTGACCACAAGCTGATTCCCGTCCTGCTTGATCGTCATCGTGTAGTGCGCAAATCCTTTGGGCACGGCCTTCACGCTTCCCTTGTCGAGGACCCAGGTACCCGAGTAATCATTTTGGGCCGCACTGACGGAAAGCGCACACAGGCACAGCGCTGCCCCGGCGACGGCGATTCCAACCGTTCTTCTCATGGAACACTCCTTTTAATGGGCGGTAAGATAACCTTCAAACTGCTTTTGCCAGGCCTCGGGAGTGGTGTGAATTGCCCGGCCGAGGAACGACGAACGCAGGCGAACCAGCTCCGGAAGCTTCCGGCAGGCGATGGCGTAGCGCCGGAAGCGCGGCTGGATTTGCAGTGAATCGTCAGGAAGGTAAATCGGTTCGCGACGGAAATTGAGCAGCACGATGGCGCGATTCAACTGTCGAACGGCGGATTCGATCAACGCCGGAGCCTTCGCGGGGTCCTTTAATTCGGGCGCCTGCTCCGTTGGCACAAGCCGGAAGAAATAAGTGGCGCGCCCGGAGCGAGAAGTGGCTTCCCAGGCCACCAGATTATCCGGCAAAGCCGCGCCGGGCTGGGCAGAGAGCGGAAGAAAAAACCAGTGCAGGACGCATGGTTCCTCGCTGCCGTCGCGAATGGCGGAATCGTCTGCGTTTTCCTCCGAAGCCGCGCCCGCAGCTTTTGCTTCTTCGGCGTCAGCGGCCTTAGCTTCCTCCTCGTGGGCGTTTTTTGTCGCGGCGTCTTCGTCGGCGCGCAGGAACTTGAATCCCGTATAGTAATTGCCCGCCGGCACATGTGCCATAAGCGCGTCGTAATAGGGCTTCAGTTTTTGATCCACGATGTTAGCGGCGAGCGCTGCATCGACCTTGGGGTGAAGCGCGCGCAGCCTGTTGAGTGAGGCGGCGCGACCCTCCGTCATTATAGCCACCGCTTGCTGAAACTGGTCGGGATCGAGAAATGGAAAAAGACCGTGGACCGTTTCCGCGCCGCGCTGCACCACCTCGTCCTGCGTTGCCGTCAGCCGCTCGCGGAATTCCTCCGTGCGCTTGCCAAGTTTGCTTACGGCCAGGCTCTCCTCGCCCGATGAAATCGTAACGGTCCAGGAAGCGTCATCAAAACTCACCGCGTCAATGTCGGCGAGGCGCCATTGCAAACCCGTGGCCTCAGTGGGAAGCACGGCAAGATTGCTCTTGAAGAGCCGCAATTCGGCGGGGCTGGTGAACGAACGCGCTGACTGCAGGTGGACGGTCGCATCGAATCGCGTGATTTCTTCCAGATCCTCCAGCAACAGGCACTGGAGCAGGCGCTTGCGGTACGCTTCCAGCAGGTCGTGGCACAGATTTTGGAAGGCCTTGGCAAATTGGTTCAACAAGATTTTTTTGCCGGTGAACAGGGTGAGCGTCAGCTCGTAATCGCCTGCCACGAAGACGTCAATGTCGCCCAGGTCGAAGGCCAATGGCGCGCCCGATGGGGGTGTGAGGGTGAGAGTGTCCGTCTCAAAGGCCAGGCGGCAGGGTCCACCCTGCAGCGCCGTTCCATCAGGGTTCAGGTATTGGAATTTTCCTGAAAATGTCGGCATGGTGTGCGCCAGTAATGGGTGGTTAACCCATTTGCTGAAAATTCGTGCGCGAATTGCAGACGGCTGTTCACCCGATCATCCGATGGCCCGATCACCCGATTAAGTAATTTTCTGTCCGCACTCGGGGCAGAACTTGGTACCCGCTTCAAATTTGGTTCCGCAGCGCGGGCACTCGGTTTTGGCGTGGAGCGGCTTGCCGCATTCGGGACAGAATTTGGCGCCCTGCGTGCGCGCTCCGCAACTGGGGCACAGGGCGGAGGCTTCGGAAGTCA